>CAZLUF010000074.1:0-2673 GCA_964562645.1 uncultured Candidatus Peribacteria bacterium | reverse complement strand
GGGCCCCGCTCGGGGCTCTATTTTGTGTATAAAAGCACTTTTCAAGCGTCTAGAAATCGATATACTACTTTCGCTCTCCACTGCTCGTGCAGGGGTGGAAGTGCAACCTTTATTCTTTCTGCCTGCACCACATCTTTTTTATGGCTAAAGTCAAAAAAGTGAAAAATCGTAACCTCGCAATGGAGGAACTCCTCAAGAATTCCCCCGAGGTACTCACCGTTAACCCCGGTGAATTGATCGAAGGCACTGTTGTCTTCAAGGGTAAAAACAAGTTACTGCTCGATCTCCACGGTGTCGCTACCGGTATCATTTCCGGTCGTGAACTCCGCGATTCGTTCAACACCTTCCGCGATCTCCAGCTTGGTGATCTTGTGGGCGCTTTGGTGCTCGAGGAAGAAAACGACGAAGGTATGATCGTGATGAGTCTCCGTATGGCCAGCCAGCAGAAGGCTTGGGATCGCTTCCACAAGTTGGTAGAAAACGAAGGCACCATGCACTTTACGGCTCAAGAAGCCAACAAGGGTGGTCTGCTTGCCAACATTGATGGCATCCGCACCTTCTTGCCAGTGAGTCAGCTCGCTCCTGTGCACTACCCACGCGTCAACAACGCCGACAGTTCCGAGATTATCTCTCGCATCAGCAAGTTCATTGGTCACACCTTCACAGTGAAGATCATCACCATGGACGAAGATGCCGGTAAGATCGTAGTGAGTGAGCGCGAAGCCATGGTCGAAGAGCGCGCCAAGGCACTTGAGTACCTCCACATTGGCGACGAAAAGGACGGTACGGTGAGCGGCATTGTGAAGTTTGGTCTGTTCGTGGCTTTCGATGGTCTCGAAGGTCTCGTCCACATCTCCGAAATCGCTTGGGGTCACGTTAAAAACCCATCCGAATTCGCTCAGTTGGGTGACAAGGTCAAAGTGAAGATCATTGGAGTCGATGGCGAAAAGCTCTCGCTCAGTATCAAGCAAATGACCAAAGATCCATGGGAAGAAATCGCTGAGCGTTACCCAGTCGGCAAGCGCGTAACCGGTTCTGTCATCCGCTTTGCTGAGTACGGTGCTTTCCTCAAGCTCGAAAAAGACATTAACGGTTTGGTACACCTAAGCGAGCTCGCTCACCACAAAGTGACTGACCCAAGCGAAGTACTGAAAATCGGCGAAAAGGTAGACGCCCAGGTGATCAACATTGATATCGACGAGCGCCGCATTGGCCTCTCGGTTAAGGCTCTTAAGCCAATCGATAAGGAAACCATGGAGCGCCTCAAGCGCGAGCGCGAGGAGGAGGAAGCCGCTGGTGAGAAAAAGGCTGCCGCTAGCGACGAAGCTCCTGCCGCCGAGGTAGAAATTCCAAAAGGTATGCACTTCGTAGCCTCCAAGACCGGCAAGAAGTACTACCCAGCCGATGCTACCCACGTTCACAAGATCAAGGCCGAGAACCACGTGTTCTTTAAGACCGAAGACGAAGCCAAAGAGGCTGGTTTTAGCGCCTAATTTCTGTTCGATAACTAACAGCGCTCGTAGAAATACGAGCGCTGTTTTTTGATCATTTGCCAGTACATGTACGAATACGTACGCTGGCACTATGGATGCATTGATTTTCGATATGGACGGTGTGATTTCTGACACCGAAGTGTTACATGGTGAAGCGGAAAGCCAAATTCTCAAGCGCTACGGCGTAGTGATTTCTGGGGCAGATCTCAGCCACCGTTTTGCCGGCGTTCCAGAATCGGTAGTTTGGCCAATACTCAAACAGGAATATCACTTAGATATCGATGTGCAGAGCATTATGGAAGAGAAACTCAAAATGATCATCACGTTAGCACACGGAAATGTCCGACCGATTCCGGGTACACTGGAATTAATTCGCTCGGCTCAAGACCGCCACCTGCCACTAGCCGTGGCTTCTAGCTCAGACCGTCGCTTTATCGATGTCATCCTATCAGAGCTCCAGATTACCTCATATTTTTCGGCCATTACATCGGGCCACGAAGTACAGCATGGCAAACCTGCACCCGATATTTTCCTGTTAGCCGCTAAAAAACTAGGCGTAGATCCTGCTCACTGCATTGTAATCGAAGATGCCAAAAGCGGTTCAATCGCGGCCGCATCGGCAGGCATGAAATGTATTGGCTATAAGCCCAAAAACAGTCGCCAAGACCTCAGCGCTGCAACGATAATAGTGGATGATCTTAGAACAATTACCTGCGATATGTTAGAGCGCCTTTAGAGCCTGATCACTCAGGAAGTGTAGGTGCAGGTAAAACACCTCTTGCCCCCCACCTTTACCTACATGGAACGTGAGCTTGTAGCCCGTAATACCATGTTGGTCAGCAAAGGCTTTGGCCTTATTAATCAACAAGCCTGGTAGGTGTGCTGTATCGGGCGTGAGCTCGGAGATCGAAGCGACAAACTGCTTGGGAATAAATAGCAGATGTGTTGTCGCCTTAGGGTGAATATCTTTAAAAGCCAGTACTTCGTCGTCTTCCATGACGATCGTAGCTGGAATTTCTTTAGCGAGGATTTTGTGGAAGATGGTGGACATAAGTGACCTCATTTTATCACGTGTTTCACGTTCTTGTCTGCCAAAGGCAGACAGTGCCATTTCTTTTGGTCGAACAAAAGAAATGGCAAAAAGAAAAGTCGCCGAAAATGACAAAACTCGGTGAGTACT
>CAZLUF010000073.1:6192-6435 GCA_964562645.1 uncultured Candidatus Peribacteria bacterium | reverse complement strand
AATGCGAATATCTCAATCGTGGGTATATCTCCGCTCGAACGAAGCAGCGCCCCTGGATTACTCTCAAGCAAGCGCGAACGACCGATGGTCAGATTTCGAATCCCGATGGTTCACCGTTAAAAATTACGTCGCGGGAGCAAGATGTCTGGTCGCATACGTTTTTGCGGGCCCAGCACGATGCCATTTTGGTGGGTGTACAAACGGCTATAAACGATGATCCTTCACTTACACCGCGGCTATCCA
>CAZLUF010000073.1:4088-6182 GCA_964562645.1 uncultured Candidatus Peribacteria bacterium | reverse complement strand
GTCCGCAGGAACCGTGTGCCCGGAATCAAATATCCGTCCTGAAAACGCTACAATTCTCCCCGCCGAGTCGGCCATCGGAAACATAATGCGTCTGCGGAAACGATCATACGCGCCGCGGTCACCTTTTTTGGAAAGCCCCGCGTCCAATATCTCGCGCTCGCTAAACCCGCGCGACGCGAGGTGCGCGCATACCTCATGCCACAGCGCGGGCGCAAACCCGAGGCGGAATGTCTGTATACTCGCTTCACTTACACCGCGGCTATCCACAGTACCTGTGGCGCTCCAGCCGTGGCGTATTGTGCTCGATCCAAGCCTACGTACTCCGCGTACTGCCAAACTCGTCACCGATGAGTACCGTGCACGCACTATGTTGGTTTGCAAGATCGAAGAACTTCATTCTGCAACCGCACAATATTTCCAGTCGCTTGATGTACGTGTGTTGGGCGTGCCATTGAAAGATGATCAATTTGATTTACAGCAGTTGTGGTTTCAGTTGATTGAACCACGGGGGGATTTCCATGGTCTCACGAGTGTTCTCATCGAGGCGGGTCAAAAAACCGGCCGCGTCTTCCGGGCGGCCGGAGTGGATCAAGAGGTGATTTTACAAGGCACTGGTTTATAGGCCGAGCTTCTTTTTGATCTGTTGGGCAATACGAACCATTTTGCGGCGGAGCTCTAGTCGGAAGGGGAGTTTGCCAGTTGTCTTAATGGTTTTGACTGTCTCGGCAAATTCGCTGCCCTTCGCTTTAGCTGCAGCCAAAGCCGCTGGTCGCTTATCTACTACCAATCCGAACACGCCGCGCCCGGGGGTGCAGCCGCCTTCAAAGTGGCAGCCTACGACACACGCGCCAAAATACTCAATGCCAGCCGAGACAAAGCTCACCATTTTTTTCATGAATGTCTGTGCAGGAGGTGGTGCGCCCATGGTGTAGATTAGATAGAAGGGCTTTCCGTGTAATGTCCCTAAAGCGGGGTTACTATCGAGACCAAAGGCGCCCATGCGATCGATAAAGTTTTTGACCATGCCTGGCACGCCAAAGTTCCAGACTGGCATGGCCATCGCAACGCCGTCGGCAGCCACAATAGCTTCGCGAATGCGACAGAAGGCATCGCCCTGATCACAGGTGGGTTCGTAGTGCTTGAGGGCAAATTGTTCGATGTTCAGATCTTTGAGATGAAATGTTTGGACTTCGGCAGTGGAATCGACGCTGGTAAAACCAGTCACGAATTGTTCAGCAAGAAGTGTGGAATTACTAGGTGAGTTGGTACTGCCGCAAATGACAACTAGGCGCATACGTAGTGAGGAAATATAGTGATATGCATTACTCTGAAACGTCTACTAGTATACCCTTACGAGCTGGTTTCTGCATTAAGAAGTACAGTCCAACCAGCATGGGTACGAGTGCAATAATTTGCGTCCACTTCGCTTGTTCTCCTAAAATAAGGTAGGCAAAGAGGAGTGTGAGCGGGGCTTCGATCGCCAACAGAGAAATAGATTTAGTAATGGGAATACGATGGATCGATTCCATCCAGAGGAGTTTAGAAAAGCCCAGGAGCACCAGTCCGTTGCCCACAATGAGCCACCAGGAAGTTTGGAGCGAGGTTAGTGATAAGGGGCCCTCGTAATACCAAGCTAAGAAGCTGAGCAGACAAGCGCCGAAGAGACTACGAATCATCATGAGCCAACCACTGCTCACTTGGGTGCGGGCGCGCTTGGCGGCCACATTACCAAACGGCACAATGCTCACGGCTAGTAGAACGAGTACATCGCCCTTATTCCACTGCACGTGTGCTTCCGACGACAGAATGAGTGCGGCACCAATGCAGAGTAACAGGCTACCCGCGAGCATGCGCCATTCTAGTGGCTCATGCCGGAGGCCCAGGCTAATGATGAGGTACGACGACAGAATTTCGAGTAGGCTCAGCATGGCCGCATTGCCAGCTGTGGTATACCGCAAGGCCGAGAACATGAGCGCGTAGAAGATGGTGCCGATAATGAGTCCGGTGAGCAGTACATCGCGCCAGGCGGGTTTATAGGCATCGGACCATTTGCCTTGGAGCGTGACCGTGCAGGCAAAAAAGACCATGGCCACC
>CAZLUF010000073.1:0-4078 GCA_964562645.1 uncultured Candidatus Peribacteria bacterium | reverse complement strand
TGAACGGCCGAGCGGCGGTCCAGCGTCAAGCTCCCCAGGTGCTGCATGCGGCCAGCCAAAGCGGGCTGATGCCACCGAGAGTAAATCGGGTGACCACCGGGAAAAAACTCCAGAGCAAGGCCGAGGCAAACACGGCAATTTCGCCGTGGTATTTTTGCATGCGTTTCATGCCGTCAGAGTAGGGGACCAGTAGGCGAGATGCGAGTTTAACGAATGCGCTGCAAATTCTTTTTCTGTTCCAGAAACGGACGTAAATATGTTTCCAAAAATCACATCTGACCCTCATTTTTTTACCAGACTTTTCCTATACATATCTTAAAACATGTGTTACTTTTACAAACCGTTTTTTGTCTTACCGAAGCCAAAAATATTTTTCTTTGCACCAGATCTGGCTTCTGGTTGCCAATGTTGTATTTCACTTTGGGTGACCTTGTGAAGAGGTCTAACCATCAATATCTTGTGCGGTTGTCACCCCATGTGACCTACCTATTGTGTTTCTTGCCTTTTCCTATGAACCCCACCTCCACCACTTCTCAGAGCTCTTCACCACTTCGCGAGGGCACTATTGAGCGCTTAGAAGGCACCGAAATGCTTCGTAGTACTAGTGGTAGAGGTCTGTCTGTTCCACGTGTGTTCACCACTCCTGGTAGTGATCCACTCGAAGAAGTGACGTACGACAAGCGTGTGAGTCGTATTAAGAATACGGATGGTTCCGTGGTGTTCGAAATGGAAGGTGCCGAGATCCCAGCCAGCTGGAGCCAGGTAGCCACCGATATCGTGGTGAGCAAGTATTTCCGCAAGGCCGGCGTGCCTCAGTACGATAGCGAGGGTAAAGTGATGAAGAACGACAAGGGCGAAGTTATTACAGGTCCTGAGCGCAGCGTCAAACAGGTAGTGCGTCGTTTGGCCGGCTGCTGGCGCCACTGGGGCGAGAGCTATGGGTACTTCGAGACCACGCAAGATGCGCAAGCTTTCCAAGATGAGCTCAGTTACATGTTGGTGCACCAAATGGCGGCTCCAAACAGCCCGCAGTGGTTCAACACCGGTTTAAACACAGCCTATGGTATTACTGGTCCTGCTCAGGGGCACTATTACTGCGATCCAGTGACGGGCGAAGTGAAGCGTAGTGCCGATGCCTATACGCATCCACAGCCTCACGCTTGTTTTATCCAGAGCGTAGATGACGACATGGTCAACGAAGGCGGTATTATGGATCTTTGGGTCCGTGAGGCACGTCTCTTTAAGTTCGGTTCGGGTACGGGTACCAACTTCAGTAAGCTCCGTGGCGATGGCGAGCCACTCTCGGGTGGCGGCAAGAGCAGTGGTCTTATGAGCTTCCTCAAAATCGGTGATCGCGCGGCTGGCGCTATTAAGAGCGGTGGTACCACGCGCCGCGCAGCTAAAATGGTGTGTCTCGATCTTGATCACCCCGATATTGTCGAATTCATTAACTGGAAGGTAAACGAAGAAAAGAAGGTCGCGGCCCTCGCTAAGGGTGGATACGACACCGACTTCAATGGCGAGGCATACCTTACGGTCTCGGGTCAAAACAGCAATAACTCTGTGCGTATTCCGCATAGCTTCCTCGAAGCCGTAGAGAAAGATGGTGATTGGAACCTGTACTGGAGAACGGAGCTTAAGAAAGCCAAAAAAGAAGGTCGTGAACCGGTTGCTCGCAAGACACTCAAGGCTCGTGCCCTCTGGGATCAGGTCTCGTACGCCGCTTGGTCGTGTGCGGATCCAGGTGTCCAGTTCGATACCACCATCAACGACTGGCACACCTGCCCCGAAGATGGTCGCATCAATGCTAGTAACCCTTGCAGCGAGTACATGTTCCTCGATAACACTGCTTGTAACTTGGCTTCGTTAAACCTCCTCAAATTCTACGATAACGAACACGGTACCTTTGAGGTCGAGCGCTTCCGCCACGCCACTCGCCTCTGGACCATTGTGCTCGAAGTGTCGGTGCTCATGGCTCAGTTCCCAAGTAAGGAAATCGCTGAGCTGAGTTACCGCTTCCGAACTTTGGGTCTTGGTTACGCTAACCTCGGTGCCATGCTCATGCGTATGGGTATTCCCTACGATTCCGAAAAGGGCCGCGCTATGGCTGGAGCCATTACCGCTATCCTCACCGGAGATTCCTACGCTACTTCGGCCGAAATGGCTCAGCATTTGGGAGCCTTTGGCGGCTTTGAGCGCAACCGCGCCCACATGCTCAAGGTGATCCGTAACCACCGTCGCGCGGCTTACTGCGCTCCGGCTAAAGAGTACGAAGGGCTCGCTGTGCCACCGGTTGGTATCGACCAGATGGTCTGCCCACCAGCTCTCCTGACAGCTGCGAAAGAAGCCTGGGATACGGCTTTGGCTCGTGGTGAAAAGTATGGCTTCCGTAACGCTCAAACTACGGTAATTGCACCTACAGGAACAATTGGTCTCTTAATGGACTGCGATACCACAGGTGTGGAACCAGATTTCGCTCTCGTTAAATTTAAGAAGCTGGCTGGTGGTGGCTACATGAAAATCGCCAACCAGTCCGTGCTCCCAGCCATGATCGCCCTTGGTTACACCGAGAGCCAGGTGCAAGACATTATGAAGTACGTGATGGGTACGCTCAGCCTAGAGGGTGCGCCACACATCAACCGTCAGAGCCTCAAGCTCAAAGGCTTTACGGATGAAGATATTGCCAAGGTCGAAAAGAACCTCTCGGCGGTGTTCGAGATCGGTTTTGCCTTTAACCGCTACGTGCTCGGCGACGAAACTATGAAGAAGCTCGGCTTTACCGAGGCTCAACTCAATGACTTCAACTTTAACTTACTCAAAGCACTCGGCTTTACTCAGGAGCAGATCGATGCTGCTAACGAGCACATCTGTGGCCGTATGACAGTAGAAGGCGCTCCACACCTCCGGGCCGATCATTTGCCAGTGTTCGACTGTGCCAACAAGTGTGGCAAGCTCGGTAAGCGCTACATCGCCGCCGAAGGTCACATTCGCATGATGGCCGCCACTCAGCCCTTTATCAGCGGCGCTATCAGCAAGACCATCAACTTACCAAACGAGGCCACCATCGAAGATGTGAAAAACGCTTACTTCCTCAGCTGGAAGCTCGCTATTAAGGCTAATGCCCTTTACCGCGATGGAAGTAAGATGAGCCAGGCTCTTAATACGAAGTCTGATACTAAGGCTGATGACAAGGCCGAAGTGGTCGAAAAGATTGTAGAGAAAGTAGTAGAGAAAATTGTGTACAAAGAATCACCCCGTCGCCGCAAATTGCCCGATGAGCGCATGTCCATCACTCACAAGTTCTCGGTGGCCGGTCACGAGGGTTATGTGCACGTGGGTATGTACGAAGATGGCACACCAGGCGAGCTCTTCATCAAAATGAGCAAAGAGGGTTCTACGCTTTCTGGCGTGATGGATACACTTGCTCTCAGTATCTCCATGAACTTGCAATACGGCGTACCACTAGAGGTCTTGTGCGAAAAACTGGTACACACGCGCTTTGAGCCAATGGGTATGACGACCAATAAGGAGATCCCCATGGTCAAGAGTATTATGGACTACTTGGGCCGCTGGTTGGCACTCAAGTTCCTCACTCGCGATGCTGCCAAAAAGTACCACAATGGCGAATTGGTCGACCGGGCCTATGATTCCGGCACCAAAAGCCGCGAGGCCTTTGCCATGCGCTTGCCAGTTGTAGACGAAGGTGCACCAGCTACCCTAGATCACCCCGATTACGCCCAAATGCTTAAGCAAAAGAACCTAAGTGAATCTGCAGCTGTAACACAAGCTGCCGAAGCGTTGCCTAATAAAGCTGAGCAGGCCAAGCTCCAGGGTTACACCGGTTCGGTATGTGGTGGTTGCGGGAGCTTAAAGATGAAGCGCAATGGCTCCTGCGAAGTGTGTCTCGATTGTGGCGCGACAAGTGGTTGTTCCTGATCCAAAGATACCTTGAATTTTAAGAACCACGGATGATTCCGTGGTTCTTTTTGTGATAGCCATCTGTCGTTCTGGGTTATTCACAAGACTCTATAACCGTCACTTTCTTCTCTACCAGACAACAACGTAACCAAAGAAGCTC
>CAZLUF010000072.1:0-6469 GCA_964562645.1 uncultured Candidatus Peribacteria bacterium | reverse complement strand
ACTTGATCGCTCAGATCATTCGTGGGCTCACTGTTCCAGAAGCAGTGGAGCAACTCCGCAACACCCACAAAAAGGGTGCCCGTCTGATCGAGCAATTGTTGCTCTCGGCTATGGCCAACGCTTCGCACAACGATCGTCAGGATCCTCAGACTATGGTCATTAAGTCGATCGTAGTAAACCAGGGTACGGCTTACCGCCGCGGTATGCCTATGGCTCGCGGTCGCACACGTCCTTACCGCAAGTTCTTGTCGCACATCAATTTGGAACTCGGTTTCCCTGGAGATGTCGATAAGCCAAAGAAAGCTAAGAACGAACCTAAAGTAGATGCTAAGGCCGCCGCTAAGACAGAAAAGGCTGCTGCGCCAAAAGCTACCAAGGCTCCAGCTAAAAAGACCACGAAGAAAACTTCTACCTCCTCTGCTTCCTAATTCACCCCATGGGTCAGAAAGTTAACCCCAACGGCTTCCGTATTGGATTCACACACTCGTGGCCAAGCACATGGTTCGCACGCGGTCGTAAGTACAGTGATCTGATGCTCCAAGATGTAAACATGCGTCGTTACATCATGAAGAAGTATCCAGAAGCTGGTATCAGCTTGATCACCATCGAGCGCAGCAAGAAGGTAACTGTTGCAATTAAGACTGCTAAGCCAGGTGTCATGATCGGTAAGGGTGGTGCCGCTATCGAAGAACTCAAGAAGGAATTAGAACGCAAATTTGGCGGTGTGTTTATGGTTGATATCGAAGAGATCCGCAACCCCGATGCCGATGCCCACGTGATTGCCGAGACCATCCAGGGTCAAATTCAGCGCCGCATGCCCTACCGCCGCGCTGTAAAAATGGCTATCGAAAAGGCTTTGGAGAACGGAGCCCTCGGTATCAAGGTGACCGTCTCTGGTCGCTTGAACGGCGCCGAAATCGCTCGCGATGAACTCTTTAAGCAGGGCACTATTCCTCTTCAGACCCTTCGCGCCAATATTCAGCACGCTAAGCGCCATGCCATCACGAAGTTCGGTACTATTGGTGTGCAGGTATGGGTGTATAAGGGCATGGTCTTCAAAAAGATTCAACAAGTGAAGTCGTCCGGTATCTCTCAACCTACTGCTGCGTAATCCCCCCTGAATCATGTTAGAACCGAAGAAACTCGCCCACCGCCGGCAACACCGCCGCCGTTCCGCCTGGTACGGAAAGGCTACTCGCGGCACACGCTTGGCTTTCGGCTCCATTGGCTTAAAGTCCACCGAAACCGGCGAGATCACCGCTCGCCAGATCGAAGCCGCACGTCGCGCCGCGATGCACCGTTTGCAGCGCGAAGGTAAAATGTGGATCCGCGTGTTCCCTCACACTCCTGTCACTCGCAAGGCCGCCGAAGTACCCATGGGTGCCGGTAAAGGTACGGTTGAGTACTTCTCGCTCGTAGCCAAGGCAGGAACCATGTTGTTCGAACTCGATGGTGTGTCCGAGGCTATCGCACGCGAAGCTCTCACGCTCGCTGCTCACAAGTTGCCTGTCTCTACGAAAATCGTCACTCGTCTTCTCGCCTAATCCATGAGTCACCCTTCTTACAAAGACCTGGCAAAGCTCTCGGCTTCGGAACTCCGCAAAGAGATCCGCCAGCAGCAGCAGGCCGTTGGCAAACTTCGCATTGCGATTCAGCTTCGCAAGGAAAAAGCCACCGCTCAACTTAAACTCGAACGTCGTCAATTGGCTCGTTTGGAGACCGCTTTGACCGCCAATTTGGCCGGTCTAGTTTCTGCTCCAACTGAGTTGAAGAAGACGAAGAAATCTTCTACACTTCCCGCCCGCTCACGGGCCTCTACCCGCTGAGCCCACTCACCATGCGTACGAAGCAAGGCACCATTACATCGGCCAAGATGACCAACACTGTCACAGTGACTGTTCATCGCTCTGTGTTCCACCCCATTTATAAGAAGCGTTATCGCATCAGCACCAAGTTCTTGGCTGATACGAATAACCAGTCTGATCTGGGAGTAGGGGACACGGTTGTCATCACTGAGTGTCGCCCACTCAGCAAGCGAAAGTGCTTTAAGGTTACCGAAGTTCTCAAGCGCGTACCTCGCGTAAGCGAAGTAAAAGAAGAGAGCGCTTTGGAAGCCGTAACAACTAAGCGTAAAGAAACTACTACTTCCGATTCCTCAGCCTCATGATTCAGCAGCAATCGATGCTCACAGTGGCCGATAACACGGGTGCAAAAACCGTGATGTGTATCCACGTACTCGGTGGAACACGCCGTCGTTACGCTCGTGTGGGTGATGTCATTATCGTCGCCGTCAAAGACGCCGCACCTCGTGGCACTGTTCGTAAGAAGACAGTGGAACGCGCTGTGGTGGTTCGCACTCGCTTTATGACTCGTCGTAAAGATGGTTCGGGCATTCGTTTCGACGACAACGCCTGTGTCATTATCCAAAAAGATGGTATGCCTAAGGGTACTCGTGTCTTCGGACCAGTAGCCCGTGAGCTCCGCGCTCGTGGTTATCAGAAAATTATCTCCCAAGCTCCCGAAGTTCTGTAATCCTTATGAAACTCCGTATTGGCGACACCGTCGCAATCATCAGTGGCAAAGATAAGGGCAAGTCTGGTACCGTCCTCAAGTTGTTCCCAAGTGAGCAACGGGTTGTGATCGGTGGCCTCAACATGCGCACCCGCCATATTAAAAAGACCTCCCAGAGCGCTGGTCGCATCGTCAAGTTCGAAGCCAGTATGAACTGGAGCAAGGTGATGGTGATCGATCCAAAATCTGGCAAGCCAACTCGTGTTCGGTTTGAGCTCAAGAATGGCAAGAAGGTCCGCGTGGGCGTAAAGAGTAAGGTGGAGATTGTTCCTACCAAGCCAAAAGCCGTTAAGAAGACCGCTGCTGCTAAGGACACCAAGAAGTCTGATAAGGCCGATGCCAAGACTACTGGTGAAACTGCCGCCGCGGCTGCCGAAGCTACAGCTGGTAAGAAGTCGCCATTCTGGAAGCGTATGGGCTTTGGTGGCGCTCTCGAGCAGCAGGCCGAAGTGCCAGAGCAGAGCAATATGCAGAAAGACCATAGTATTCCAAGCCAAGAAGTGCACGTGCGCAAAGGTGCGCGCGGTTCCTGAACCCTCCTCCCATGACGTACGTCTCCCTCCATGATCGGCTCCGCGGGCCCATTACCGAAGCTCTCAAAAAAGAGCTTGGTATCACCAACATTCATGCTTTGCCTCGCTTGCAAAAAGTGATTGTGAACGTTGGTCTGAACAAGACCAAAATGGATAGCAAAGAACTCCATGAGTACATTGGTGATAGTCTCCGCCGTATTACTGGTCAAAAGCCGGTTTTCGTGGCTACGAACAAGGCCATCTCTAACTTTAAGACTCGTAAGGGTTTGATCGTTGGTGTAAAGGTGACCCTCCGTGGTCGCCGCATGGAAGAGTTCGTCGATCGCTTGGTGAGCTACGTGCTCCCACGCATTCGTGACTTCCGCGGTTTGCCAACTAAGCTCGATGGCCGTGGTAACTATGCTATTGGTCTCCGCGACCACAGCATCTTCCCCGAAATCGCTCCACCAGAAGCCGCTAAGATCTTCGGTCTCCAGATTCAGATCACTACGACCGCCGGTTCAGACGAAGCTGGTCGCGCGCTCTTAAAGCAAATTGGTGTTCCATTCATCCGCCGCAAGGATAAAGATTCTTCCTCGCAGTCCTAACTCTCTATGGCCCGTCTTTCACTCATCAACAGCCAACAGCGTAAGCTCTCGGAATACCTCCGAGCTAAGCGCGCTGGCAAGAAGCCAAAGTTCCCCACTCGTGTGTACAACCGTTGTAAGTTGTGCGCCCGTCGTCACGGCTACATGCGCTTCTTCGGTGTTTGCCGCATCTGCTTCCGCGAAATGGCAAGCAACGGCGAAATGCCCGGTGTTAAAAAGTCTTCCTGGTAATCCATTTTTTTCCTCAGCTTATTGCTTTTGTATCATGCCGCTTCTCTCTGACCCTATCGGCGACCTTCTCACCCGCATGCGTAATGCTCAGCACGCACGCCGCGAATTCTGCCGTGCTCCATGGTCGAAAATCAAAGAGCAAATTTGTGATGTTCTCAAGCGCGAAGGTTGGATTGCCGATGTCAAAGTAATTGGCGAGGCACCTAAGCAGGAAATCGAAGTGATCTTCCATGCCGATAAGCCACGTCTTACTCTCACTCGTGTTAGTAAGCCTGGTCGCCGCGCTTACGCTGAATCCTCCGCTATCAAGCCAGTTCTTCAGGGCTTTGGTTTGGCTATCGTTACCACTAGTCTCGGTATCCTCACCGATAAAGAAGCTCGCGAAAAGCACGTTGGTGGCGAAGTTCTCTGTACTGTCTCCTAATCTCCTCTCATGTCTCGTATTGGTGCGAAATCATTGGCTATCCCTACCGGTGTAACCATCACCGTGAGCGGTACCAAATTGACCGTCAAAGGTCCAAAAGGTGAACTCCACATTCAGCTCCTGCCAGAAGTCAGCGTGGCTATCGAAGGTGCTGAGCTCAAAGTGAGCCGCAAGGATAATTCCATTAATGCCAAGGCTCGCCATGGTCTTACCCGCCAGTTGATCAATAACATGATCCAGGGTGTGACTAAGGGCTTCGAGAAGGGCATGGAAATCATTGGTGTGGGTTACAAGGCTCAGCTCAAGGGTAAGGTGATCGTCTTTAACCTCGGTCACTCGCACCCCATTAACTTTGATCTTCCAGCCGGTATCGAAGTGGCTCAAGATGAAAAGAACAAGAACATCATCTTTGTCCGCGGTATCGATAAGCAGTTGGTAGGTCAGGTGGCTTCCGACATCCGCAACCTCCGCCCACCAGAACCATATAAGGGTAAGGGTATTAAATATCTCACCGAGACCATTCGCCGCAAGGCTGGTAAGGCTGCTGCTGCTAAGGGTGGCGCCTAATCTTTCTCTGGCTTCTGATTCCTCTTGTCTATGAAAATTACGAAAACTGACCGTCGGCTCGCTCGCAAGCGTCGCATTCGTGCCCGCGTTGCTGGCACTGCTACCTGCCCACGCCTCACGGTGTATCGCTCGCTTACACGTTTGATCGCCCAGTTGATCGATGATCAGGCTGGTAAGACGTTGGCGTATGTCACCACTACCGATCTTAAGACCGGTGCTAACAAAGAAGGTGCCAAGAAGCTCGGCGAAAAAATCGCTGCTAAAGCTAAGGATCTCGGCATTTCTGCTGTAGTATTCGACCGTAACGGTTACAAGTATCATGGCCGCATTCAAGAATTGGCCGAAGCCGCCCGTGCTGGTGGACTCAAGTTCTAAACTCCCTTTTTTCTTCTCATGACTGCTAAGACTTCTCGCCCCGATCGCAAACGCTCTGACCGTCGTCAGCGCGAACCAAGTGAGTTCAGTGAACACACGCTTTCGATCGACCGTGTCACTCGTGTGGTGAAAGGTGGTCGTCGTATGCGCTTCCGCGCTGTGGTGGTCATTGGTAACCGCAAAGGTAAGGTTGGTCTTGGCACCGGTAAGGCTACCGAAGTTCAGGTGGCTGTAAAAAAGGCTGTGAGCGATGCTCGCCGTCAGATGATCCGCATTCCGCTCCGCGACATGCGCACCATCCCTCACACTGTTCGCTTAAAGCACAAGGCTGCCGATATTCTTGTCATGCCAGCTCACCCAGGTACCGGAATCATCGCCGGTGGCGCGCTCCGTGTTATTTTGGATCACGCCGGTGTAAAGGACTGTTTGAGCAAGCGCTTTGGCTCCCGCAATAAGCTCGTAAACGCTCAGGCTACCATGATGGCTCTCAAAATGCTCCGTGGCACACCAGTAGCCGATTCTGTGGCTGCTGCTCCAGCTGCCGAGGCTGCCGAAGATGGTAACGCCAAAGAGCAAATTGCCCTCAAGGTGGTTACCAAGGGCGAGGTAGATGCTCAGCGCCAGATCCACCGCAAGGGTAAGCAGGAGTAATTAGTATTACTGCTTTCGTTCCCGTCGATGTTCGTACGTTTGTCGTATGGCATCTGGTAGCTTTGTTGTCTGCTTGTATCGCTCGGCCGCTTCGTAACTCAGGTCAAAAATGGCCTCTAGGGCATCGGCAATCTCTTGGCTTTCAATAATGATTCCCAGCTTCTCTTTGCCAGAAGTAATGTTCACTTTGCCGTTGTAAATTTGGATCTCGGGCGTCCAATTGAATCGGTCGGCTGGCACCAGCGCACTCTCGCGTAGCTCCTCACGATCGAGGGCTTGGCCCTCTTTAGCCTTAGGTGTATCGGGGTGAATAGAGCGCATAGGGATGCCCTTTTTTGCGCGACGCTTAAAGTACGAGGGGAAGTAATCTCCCATACCCTCGTACAATGCCTCGTAGGTGGCCCACGATTTTAAATGGCTAGCCGTGAGCGTATCTTCGTAGACTTTCTCTAGCCCAGCCGAGCCTTCGTAAAAGGTAATTTTAGGTCGCGAGGCAGCCCAACGCCGGCTGGTAAGCTCGCTACCGTATT
>CAZLUF010000071.1:6183-6511 GCA_964562645.1 uncultured Candidatus Peribacteria bacterium | reverse complement strand
GAGTAATACAGCTGGCTACTTTAACTGTGATAGCAGTGCGGTTGGGGCTGGGAGTGTGCATGTTATTTCCATGCCACTCGATAGCGATAACGATGGGTGCACTAATGCCCAAGAAGCCATCGATGGTACGAATGCCAACGATGCCACATCCTTTTTAGATAGCGATTCCGATGGCGTGCCAAACTGTGTGGAAACTGCACAGGGCACCAACCCTAGTAGCGCCAGTAGCTTTGCCGATAACGATGGCGATGGAGTGAGCGACTACCAAGAGCAAACGTGTATTAATGCTGGTGATGGTAACGACGATGGTATTACCGACTTTACCCAG
>CAZLUF010000071.1:5395-6144 GCA_964562645.1 uncultured Candidatus Peribacteria bacterium | reverse complement strand
TACATTGGTAGCCACAGGTGGCTGTTCCATTGTGTCGGCGGCTTCTATTAAAGCCGAATCTACCTTAGCGGTTACAGATCCTGCTGCCGATTACCCCGCCGGCTTGGCCGATTTTACTTTGCAGTGCACGGCCCCGGGTCAATCGGGCACTATTAATATTATTTATGATCAGCTCTTCTCTACTACTGGTTGGTCATTTAAAAAGTTTAATCCCAATACCAATACGTATACCGATATCACCGGTAGCGTATCGGTTACTATTGGTACGCACCCTGTTAACGGATCTTCCGTAACAAAAGTGAGCTACAGCGTTACCGATGGCAGCTCCATTACAGACTTTGATGCCACAGCATCGCGCATTCGTGATCCTGGTGGTCCTGCGGTGCCAATTTCCTCATCTTCGTCTTCATCAGCTACTACCTCTGCGGCCACTTCAGTAACTGCTCAACCCACTCCGACGAATTGTCGTGGTCTGGGTTGCCAATCACAATCGGGAGAGGAATATCGTGCTCGCCAATTATTATTGCAGCAGGCAACAACTACGCCACTGAAGACAGTCAGCGAATGTACGGCCGAAATTCCACCCTATTCGTTCCAGGTAAACCAACGGAACCTACTTACCATCGAAAACAGTCAGGAGAAAATTATCTTCTTTGATATTCGTAAGACAGATTGGTTTGCCATGCACATTGCTCGTTTGGGCGAAGCAGGTGTGTTATCCGGCTACCGCACTAAAGAAGGGGTTCCCA
>CAZLUF010000071.1:4732-5385 GCA_964562645.1 uncultured Candidatus Peribacteria bacterium | reverse complement strand
CCCACTGGGTTTTTTGGACCAGCAGACCAACTGACGCGTGCACAGTTAGCCAAAATGGTCGTGGAATCAGCCGATGTTCCTTTGGGTACACCCTCAACAACACCAGCCGATTGGTATGTGCCGTATGTGTCGGCATTGAATGCTCAGGGAAAGAACCTACTGACCAACATGTCTTGGCAGGAGTTGAACCAGCCTGCCCAACGTGGCGAATTGGCCGAACTGATTACTTTTGCGTTTGGGGTCAAACAAAAGCCAGTACAAGGAACACTCTTCCGAGATATCTCGGCCAGTACACCGCACGCTGCGGCCATAGAGGCACTACGCGAAAGATGTGTCTTTACTGGAGATGATGTCACTGGATCGAGTTTGCCAACCTTCCGCTCTACGGCCTCCATCAACCGGGCCGAAGCCGCCAAAGTATTTGCCGTGGTTATGGTTAAAGTACAGCCAAAAGGGTTCCCAGCATCGCGCACAAAAGCAGGGCCACAACTTCAACCAGATTTTTGGTTTCGATCAACTGCACCACTAAGTACACCTCGTCTGTAATTTTTGAGTAGTGTTCAACTCCACAACTTCTGCCAGATCTTCTGGCCGATTTTTTTAATAACTGCTTCGCCCGCGATAATAGAGACTACTGGTACAGCTACAGGGGC
>CAZLUF010000071.1:0-4722 GCA_964562645.1 uncultured Candidatus Peribacteria bacterium | reverse complement strand
TGTGCCGGCTGACTCTAGGGTAGGCGAATGAGGTAACTGAACTGGGCCGTTCATCGGAGTAATCACGGGTGCAGGCCCAGCACTGAGTGGGCGTAATGCAGTGGTTCCTCTGGGAATAGCGGGGATACTACCCGCTCTACTAATACGATCCATCGCTAATTGTGGAGCAATATTGGGGTTCGCCACTGGCACTACGGGCACGGCCTCGGGCAAGTGTGGGTGTTCGATTGGTATGCTTATAGTATAGCAGATTTGGCTGATAAAGAGGAGTGAGTTTTATCTGTAAATACAGTGAAACCCCGGCCGTATGTAACGGCCGGGGTTCCTCCTGGGCCTAACGCACTCGCGTTAGTTCACCAGGAGGGTGATCTCCTTCTCGCCCTCGAAGCGCTGGAACGGGACGGCGAGGTTCATGTTCGGGATCTTGATCTGCGTCTCGCCGTGCTCGGTCGACTCGTAGGCGCTGCCCACGTAGATGCAGGCCGTGCCGTCGGCGGCGACCGACACCTCGACGCGGTCGGCGTCGTAGTGGTGGGCGCACAGTTCGGTGGGCAGGTCCGGGTGACCGCTGTACACGTCCCCGCGGCCTTCGACGAACTTCAGCGTGATGCGAACCAACATGGGTAGGACCCTTGGGCCAGCAACTTCCCGCGCGTCGGGTTGTCACTGGGTTACTGTGCACCAGCACAGATGCAAAATAACCCAGTGACAATTGAAAAAGAGCATATATATTATACAATAAATAATAAAAATGTAAATAATAGCAGATAAACAGAGTGAAACCGGCAGCCGCGAGGGGCTGCCGGTTACCGCTATTCGCTTACACCCAGCAATTTGCTTCTGGGATGTAGTACTGGATCCGACCGGTCTTCCGGTCTTGTCTGGCCTCATAGAGCAGGCCGTTTTTCTCGCCTGGCAAGGGTCGCTTGCCAATATCTACCCAATCGGGCGTAGGTTCGGGGAGCTTTTTTGGCTCTGCGCCGAAAACCAGATTCGTACACCAATCGAGCAGACGGTAGAGTCGGGACATCGACGTCCCTCCTAGCGAACGGATGCCGGGGTTAAACCCACGGCGCGGCCTCGTCCAGAGCGGAACAGAGGTAATAATATTATAACAAAAATATTTAATTTGTATAGTATTGGAATACTGCTTATGGAATACGGCATTACCGGCAGCTCTTTAGGGGAGCTGCCGGTGGGGACTACACGGATCGGTTTGTCACATCGGCTGGGGCGGTTCGGCCACGCGGCGGTTTTGGCCGTCGTACCGGCCCTTGCGGCCGTAGGCGTCGATCACGGTCGGCAGGTCGCCGACCACATCGCCGCCGCCGGGGGCGCTCGGGTTGCGGTCAAACGGTTTGTACGCTGGGCTGGAGCCACCGAGGCTCGTCAGCATCGCGATCACCGCGCCGACCACCACCGCCAGCAGAATGCCAATCAACAGGATCCAAGGGGCCATCGCACGGCCTCCGTTTGCGAGAGCGGGGCGTTTCATCATGCCGCGCTCAGACTTGTGCAGTCCAAAAATATTATAACACATTTATAAAAAATGTATATATTTCAACTTCCCAGTGAAATTCTCTAAGAAAGTAGTTGACTTCGTCCATTTGCTCCATATAATCGCCCAGCTTTGCTCCCCGCATCTTGTGGGGGGTAGGTATCTCCCTGTGTTTCAGTTAGCCGTAGGAAGCCCGCTTTCTACCACGCCAACTCGATGGAACCTCCAGGGATAGGTCGGTACTGACTACTCAAGTCACTCCGGCTCGATCACTTCTTCCTGAGTATTCTCTCCTCACCATGTCTGGTGTCATCGCTCGCAAGGTCGGCATGTCTCGTGTATTCCTCGCTACTGGCGAGGCAGTGGCTGTTACCTACCTACAGGTAGAGCCAAACACGATCGTCCGTACCAAAACTTCGGAGAAAGATGGGTACAACGCCGTTGTACTCGGTATTGGTGCCAAAAAGTGGCGCACTCGTAAGGGTAAAGAGCACACACGTTTTGCCCGCCAAAAAGAATGGAAGGTCGAATCTCTCGATGGTATGAACAGTGGTTCCACGCTGACGGTCGATATGATCCCAGCCGAGAGCCTTGTCACCATTTGTGGAGTTTCGAAGGGTAAGGGTTTCCAAGGTGTTATGAAGCGTCACCACTTCGGTGGTGGTCCAGCTAGCCACGGTTCTCACTTTAAGCGCGAGCCGGGTTCCGTTGGTATGCGTACCTCTCCAGGTCGTATCTTAAAGGGCCACAAAATGGCCGGTCACATGGGTCACGATCAGGTCACCATTCGCAACCGCACGGTTGTGGTGAGTGATTCTGCTAAGGGTTTGCTCGCTGTTAAAGGCCCAATCCCAGGTCCGAATGGCTCTATTGTCTATGTTACGAAGGAGACTTCCCCTGCTAAGTAATCATGCAAATTGATGTCTTTTCCGCCACCGGCGCTAAAAAGGGTCACAAAGAACTCCCAACAGAGCTCTTCTCTGGTCCTGCCAACATGGGGCTTATCCACCAGTCTGTAGTCTTACAGCAGAGCAACCGCCGCAATGCTATTGCTCACGCTAAAAACCGCAGTGAGGTCGCAGGTTCCACTAAGAAGCTCTACAAGCAAAAGCACACGGGTCGCGCTCGTCGTGGTCCCATCCGCTCACCTGTTGTTCGTGGTGGTGGTAAGGCTTTTGGTCCTAAGAAAGATCGCAACTTTGAGAAAGATATGCCTCGTAGCATGCGCCGTGCCGCTCTGCGCGCTAGCTTAGTGTTGCAGGCTAAAAACAAGGGTATCTGTGCTCTCGAGAGTTACCCAGATACCATTAAGACGAAGGCGTTCGTCGATCTCCTCAAAAAGCTCCCATACGATCTCGGTCGTCGCGTGCTCTTTATTCTTCCAGAGTCTCACAAGGGGATTGCCCTCTCTGGTCGAAACGTACCAGGTGTTACCTCGGTACTGGTTAACTACCTCAACACTGAGGCAGTGGTCCAGAGCAAGCTCCTCGTCTTCGTAGGTGAAAGTTTGGAGAAGGCAGTCGATCTCTTTGGTAAAAAGACGGAGCGTGTGCAAAAGGCCAAGATGACTGGAGAAGTCGTTGCTAAAGTCGATTCACCAAAGCCAGTTAAGAAGGCCAAGGCTACTAAGCCTAAGGCCGAAAAGAAGCCTGCTGCCAAGAAGGCTGCTCCTAAAAAGAAAGCCGCCTAATTCATCACTCGCTACTCACTAGTCACTATCAACTGCCATGGATCTCACCCGCGTCATCATCAGCCCCGTGATCACAGAGAAAGCCGAGCGCCTCAAGGCGACTCCGGGTGCTAAGGTCTACACCATGATTGTAGCCAAGTTTGCCACCAAGATCGATGTTCGTAACGCTCTCAAGCGCTTCTACGATGTTGATGTCAAACACGTTCGTGTCTCTCGCGTTCAGCCTAAGACACGCATGGTGGGTGCTGGAACCATGGAAAAGCGTCACACCATGAAGAAGGTAATGGTGACCCTCACTAAAGATAGCAAGGCCCTCGATCTAGCCGCTTTCCAGACAATTGCCTAATTCAACTATCATGCCGCTCAAGAAGCCTAAACCAACGACTCCCGGACGACGTCAAATGACGATCGCCGACTTCTCGTGGCTCACCAAAAAGGAGCCAGAAAAGTCTTTGATCTACGGAAAGAAAAGTGGTTCCGGCCGCGACAGTGCTGGTCGTGTATCCATCCGCTTCCGCGGTGGTGGTCACAAGCGCTCGATCCGTATCGTCGATTTCCGCCAGAACGGTAAGTTTGGTGTGCCAGCTACGGTAGCCGCTCTCGAGTACGATCCAAACCGCTCCGCTCGCTTAGCTCTCCTCCATTACTCCGATGGCGACAAGGCATACGTCTTGGCTCCAGAAGGTATCAAAGTAGGGGATCAGGTAGTCACTGGCGAGCGTACTAAGGTTAAGCTTGGTAACCGCATGCAGTTACAGCACGTTCCAGTTGGTTACCGTGTGTTTAACATTGAGGTTCAGCTCGGCCGCGGTGGTCAGATCGTTCGTTCGGCCGGTACTTCTGCCGTATTGGTAGGTATCGATGGTGAGGCTGCTATTTTAGAACTTCCCAGCGGCGAAATCCGCAAAGTCAACAAGCGCTGTGCTGCTACCATTGGTATTGTCAGCAACGCCGAGCACAACCTTATCACTATTGGTAAGGCTGGTCGCAAGCGTTGGATGGGTAAGAAGCCTCATATCCTTGGTACCGCCATGAACGCCGTAGATCACCCACACGGTGGTGGTGAAGGTCACACATCTATCGGTCTCAAGGCTCCAAAGACCCCATGGGGTAAGAAAGCTTTGGGTGTAAAGACTCGTCCAGCTTGGAAAAAGACTACGCACTTGCTCCGCTCCCGCATTAAAAAGAACCGTAAGAAGTAATTCTCTCCTTATTTGCCCTTATGTCTCGCTCGCTCAAAAAAGGCCCATACGTCGATCCAAAGCTCTTCAAGAAAGTTATGAAGATGGTCGAAGCTGGGGAAAAGAAGATCATCAAGACCTGGGCTCGCGACTGCGATATTCCACCAGAGTTCGTTGGCTTCACCTTCGCTGTTCATAACGGTAAGGAGTTCACTCCTGTGTATATCACTGAACAGATGGTTGGTCACAAGCTCGGCGAATTCTCTTGGACCACTAAGTTTAAAGGCCACGGTGGTAAGGCTGCTACAACAGTTACTGCAACCGGCTCTAATCAATCTAAAGCGTAATCTCCT
>CAZLUF010000070.1:3159-6667 GCA_964562645.1 uncultured Candidatus Peribacteria bacterium | reverse complement strand
TTTATCTCTTTCTCTCTTTTCCATGGCTACAGGCACTATTAAAACGAAGACCGATAAGGGTTTTGGCTTTATTTCCGTCGAAGGTTCCGATGACGTGTTCTTCCATCACACCGCATGTAATGGTCAGTACGACAGTCTCGAAATCGGCCAGACCGTTCAGTTCAACATTGAACAGGGTCCTAAAGGTCCAAAAGCTACTAATGTAGCTGCTAACGCTTAATTTGGCTTCGTACATACATACGGACTCAGCAGCAATGCCGGGTCCGTTTTGTTTTGTGCGCCAGATAATATTGTTGCGACCATAGTTGATTGATACTGTACGAATATCACTCTCCTACATTGTATGCGCGCGTATCTACCAATCGCCTGTTGTGCTCTGGCCTGTATCCTAACAGGCTGCGAGAGCCCGATTCCTGCCGCTAAATATAGCAACACCTCGCCAACTGGAGGCGACACCGTACATATCGGCACCGAAACTGTCCCACCTAAATCCATAGCCGACGCCAGCGACTGCAACCCCGGCCAATCGATACAATCGAAGTCGGTTGGGCAGAGCATTGCCTCTAGCGATATTCGCTACACACTGCTAGATGTCCGTAAAGATCGCATTGAACTTGATCCAAAATTGACAGAAGCCGGTGTTCATATCGATTACGATGAGGTTTTGTTGGTAAAACTCAAAGCCGAAAATATCAGCCAAGATCCACAGCTCGGTATGTCCATTGGCGAAGTTGAGCTCTCGACCAATGAGCCAGACATTCTCGATCGTACGAAAGACACCGCCTTTACCGCCGACCTGTTCTACCCCAAATCCAAATACTGCATGGCTCTGGATCGAGATGTAAGCAGTGGCGCGTTCCCGGTAGGAAAAACAGTAGTTGGTTATTACATCTTTGGCCTCGCCAAGTCTAAACCAGTAAAGCAGGGTCTATGGTTTAGTGTGCGACGCATCTCGCCTGCCGATGTACGACGTGGCGAACTGTTTCGTTTGGCCGGGAGCTTCCGTCTGCAATGATAGATTTACCATACACCGTCACTCGCTCGCGGCGGCGCACACTAGGGCTACAACTCCTACCTAGTGGCGAACTGATGGTACGTGCGCCACTGCGGGCCGATACAGCACACATCGACCGCATGGTGCGCGCCCATGCGCGGTGGATTGAGCGAGCCCGCTTTTGCTCCTGGCGACACACTCCCCTACCCGCGCCAAGAATTTACTATTCGCTACAGCACCAAAACGTTGGTTCCTGTGGTACTGAGCGACTCCTTTGAATTGCAAGCCAGCACCGCGGTACAGGCCAAAAAACACCTGGAACAGTGGTATCGTCGCATGGCTTTACATCACTTTAGTGTACGACTTCAGGAAATCTCTGCTCGTCACCAAATTTCGTTTCGGCAGCTACGCCTTTCGAGCGCACGAACGCGCTGGGGATCTTGCAGTGGGCGCGGCACCATTAGTGTGGTTTGGCGCCTGATTTTTGCACCACCTGCCGTTATCGATTACGTGCTTTGCCATGAACTGGCTCACATCGTGCATCACAATCATCGGCCGCAGTTCTGGGAGCTGGTGCGTACGCTCCAACCAGATTTTGAGCTCCACCGACAATGGCTGCGCACCCACGGTAATACACTCAATTGGTAACTGCATTTTGCTGCAAACAAGCTCTCAGCTGCGCAGTCTGGGACCAGCCACAATGACCATCTGCTTGCCGTGCACACACCGCCGTTTGGTAACAGGCATACTCATTGCGCCACTCGCAGGTACTTACGACATCACCTAAGCCTGCCTCGACACACAACTGACCACTGCAACCCCCAACCACGCAACCTGCCGACGAGGCACTGTACGCCGGCATGGCAAGTACGTTCCGTATGATCATGGCCATTTCCCCTCGTGTGATTTTGTGCGTAGGTAACGACGCCAAAGTTGGCAAAATTGAGATTCGATTGAGGGCCTCAACATACACCAGCCACCACTCGCAGGTACGAAAACAGTTGATCGTCGGTTTGGTAATATCAAAAACGTTCACAGTAATTTTGGCTGCCTCAGCGGTATTCACTGTCTGTTCGGGACGGAACAAGCCATCGGGGTAACCCTCTACAATACCGCGAGCTCGTGCATAGGTAATATAACGCCAGTACCAAGCTCCACTTGGCACATCGCCAAGCGCGGAAATTCGAATGCGTGCCAGTAACTCATCTATTTCTGCTTCGCTCACACGGGACAATACCAGCATCTTTAAAAACTCGGCACGGTTCATGAGTTGCTCTGGACGGTATGTGCCATCGGCATAGCCACTCACAACCCCGCGTGATTTAAGATCTGCAATGGCCTCACTCTCTGCAGTACCAACGGGTACATCGGTAAAAGCCGCCGCGGTGTGGGCAGTGAGCGTGCTCAGTAGAATAAGAGCTGTAATGACGAAACGTGGTGTAGGCATAGTACTAGTATATACGCAGTACTCCTCAAAAGGTTACTGTGCTAACCAGGTATCGAGCAGTAATTTACATACAGCCAATACGACCACCAGGCGGAGTATATACTTCACGTAGTTTTCGCCATAGCGGATGCCGGCTCCAACCCCAAACCATGCCCCAATAGCAAAACCAATGGCGAGCGGAATGGTGTACGGAACATTGATCAATTGTTGCCAAGCAAATACTGCAGCTGCCGAAACCGACATGCAGATGCCAATGACTCGACCTTGCGCTGCACTCTGCAGGAAGCTACGACCCCGCCATACTAAAAATAAGGTGAGTAATGTGCCGTACACAAATGCAAAAAATCCTCCATACACACCCAAGAAAAGCATACCAATATTCTCCACGAACCAATTGCCAGCAGGCCGAGCAAAGCGCTGGGTCCAACGCGGATCTAGCGCCGTAAACCCAAAACCCAACATCACGACACTAAAGAGGATATTCAGAATGCTGTTTGGTATGTACGACACGAGCAGTGCTCCGGCTACGGCACCGATGGCTGAAGCTATGCCAAGCCGTAAAGCGGCGTAAATTTCCGTCCGAGTTAACACACCACGTTTCCAATAAGCCACGGCACTCACCAATTCTAAAACAACACCCGCAGGACGCGAGGTCGCTACTGCCATAGCTGGCGGCAGACCTAATACTGTTAACAACGACACACTTACCAACCCTGCCGAACCAACTACCGAACCATAAAAACCTCCTACCATTCCGCCAATGAATAAGAGTGCTACCGCCACTACAGACACAGTCAGATCATGGGTAATGAAGACGAGTGTGTCAATTTCATCTCACTATTTACCAGTGAGAGAAAATGAATTCAAAAACGTTTCGTACTCAGCTTGTAGCGTGTCTAAGAACCGGTTATAGGCCAGTTGTGATGCGTTAGCGATGGATATTTTTTGCTGCAGCATACCCACCTGCTCATTATAACCACTGGCTGCCACAGCGTCGGTAAATATGACCTGTTCGTCCTCTAGACGATACTGCCTCTGGACTTTGTATAAAAATACTAAAAGCAGTG
>CAZLUF010000070.1:0-3149 GCA_964562645.1 uncultured Candidatus Peribacteria bacterium | reverse complement strand
CTTTTCGCGCCTAACCAGAATTTCTGCACGCAACTGATACACGGCTGGCCACATGCCAGCCGGCACACGGTGCTTGAGGAGTAATTCTCTCACGTGTGCTTTAGGATCGCGCGATTGCTGCAGAAAATTCTGTATGTCACCGCGGGCAATGGCTATAGAGGTTCTCACATCCGATATTAACTCGGCGTGCATTAGCAGATATTCGTAAGAAACCTGGCCCGATAGCAACGAGTCGCCAATTTCCAACATTTTGTCTTCGTATGCCAAATCCCGCTGATCAAGTTCTATCAGCACAGCACGAATGTTGGGCAGAATTTCACTAATGTTTGGTGACGGTGCTTGGTAATTCTCCTGCAACTGACGTATTTGCCAATCGATCCGAAAAAGAATTCCCCCAAATACAAGCACCAAAGACATTCCCAAAAACAACATGATTATGACGTTGTACGGATAATCTATGGCGTAGCGCTTTTCTTCCACACACACTTCGTCTGCGTATGGGTTTGGTATCTGCAAAGGTGGGAGTTCTTCCGGCATCGTACTATTGTAGCTCACAGAAGCGCTTCTGTGGAGGGCAAGTTTCGGGCACACTGACCGCATGACCATACTGCAGACTATCCTGCTGGGAATTGTCGAAGGCGTGACCGAGTTCTTGCCTATTTCCTCCACCGCGCATCTCATTCTCAGCGCCAGGCTATTACAACTACCGAGCACCGATGCCCTGGAAAGTTTTACCATTGCGATTCAGTGCGGAGCGATGGTCGCTGCACTGGGCCTGTATGCGCCGCTGCTACGCCGATCTAAGCGCATTTGGGTGTTAGTGAGTTACGCTTTTGTTCCTACTGCCATTATTGGTTTTGTGTTACATGGTTTCATTAAGCACTTTCTCTTTGAGAGCCTGCCAATTATTGCCGCTGCCCTGGGTATTGGTGGCGTAGTGATTATTATCTGCGAACGCTATTTTGCTAGGCACACACCACGAACTACTAAGTTAGAAGATATGACAATTCCGCAGGCCATACTCATTGGCGTATGCCAAAGCATAGCCGTTATTCCTGGCGTATCACGCTCCGCTGCCACCATAATCGGCGGCCAGGCGCTTGGCGTGCGCCGTCACGAAATTGTCGAGTTCAGTTTTTTACTAGCCATACCCACGCTGGGTGCGGCCACTGCACTCGATCTCTGGAAGGCACGCCATATCCTGGTGACTAGCGATCTCACTCAAATCCTACTTGGCACGGTTGTATCGGGCGTTACCGCCTGGTTTGTAATGAAGTGGTTGCTACAATACATTCAGCGCCATAGTTTTACTGGCTTTGGGATCTATCGCATACTATTAGCACTGGCCATTGGTGCCTCGCTGCTCTTATACCCATGAACACTCAGCCACTCGTCACGGCTATCATTCTCAACTTCCGCTCACCGCGTGATACCTGGCGCTGTGCTGAGTCTTTGCTACAACAGACCATTGCCGATCGCCTAGAAATCATCATTGTCGATAATGCCTCGGGCGAGGAATCGGTACCTTGGCTACGAAACCGCATTGCCTCCACCCAGACTCCAGTACAACTCATCGAGAGTGCCTATAACCGTGGTTACGGACAAGGAAACGAACTAGGCGTACAACATGCCCATGGCGAATATCTCCTTATTATTAATCCAGATAATCGCCTGGAACCCACCGGGCTGGAAACATTGATTGAACTACTAAAGACGCACTCCGATGTTGGCATCGTTTCTCCAAAGCTCATTCATGAAGATGGCACCGTACGCAGTTCCACCCGAGCTTTCCCCCACTGGAGTGATTTAGTCATTAAGCGCGCCGGACTCGGCAGGCTGTTCCGAAAAAAAATGGACCACTATCTGCAGGAGCACGATTCTGCCACCGAACCCCACGACGTCGATTGGGTAGCTGGCGCTTGCTTCGTCCTCAAAACCGCTCTCTATAAGGAGCTCCATGGTTTTGATCCACGTTTCTTTCTGTTTTTTGAGGATACCGATCTCTGCCGCCGCTGTTGGCAGATGGGCAAACGCGTGTGGTACGTACCGGGTGTTATTGCTCATGATCGCAAACGCCGTCTAAGTGAGGGGGGAATTTTGAGCATCTTTACCAAGCGAATCGTACGAATCCACTTAATGAGTGCCATACGCTACTTCTGGAAATGGCGCGGGCAACCATTACCACATACCTCTACCTGAAGCCAAAAAAACCCTCATTTATTGACAGATTTCGTAAAATATTTTGACAGCCCAAGCAAATCTACTCCAGGAGACCTTTCGCCAGGGTGGAGTTTCCTCTACACTGCCCCGGCTAGGCCCCTGGCAAAGTATTTGACTTGGCCAGGTCCAATCGCCTACTCTTGCACCTCTTTTCAGCCCGAGTTATGGATACACTCACCCTTAAAGCCACCAGCCGAGTTGCTGGTCAAAAGCCTCACCAGACCCGCAAAGCTGGCCATGTGCCCTGCGTTGTGTACGGTGCCGTCAAAGAAAACTTGCACGTTCAGTGCGTCGAAAAGGAACTTCACCGCGCTTTGGTTCAAGCTGGTGAAAGCACCTTGGTAGAATTAGATGTCGATGGCAAAAAGGTGCCAGTGCTCTTTAAGGCTGTAACCTTCCACCCTGTTACGGATCGCGAAATGCACGTAGATTTCTACGCTGTAGATATGAACAAGGAGATCGAAGCTCCAGTACCAGTGCGCTACGAAGGCGAATCTCCAGCAGTCAAAACCGAAGGTGGTATTTTCGTTTCCATCTACGACACTATCCGCGTTCGTTGTTTGCCAGCTAAGTTACCACGTAGCTTTACACTGAATATCAGCAAACTCGAGAAATTCCACGATACCATTACCGTGGCAGACGTACAGGCTCCGGAAGGTGTAAAAATTATCCTCGAAAAGACTGCCGTGCTGGCCACCATTCAAGAGCCACGCAAGGAAGAAGAAGTCACTCCTGTGGCTACTGCTGCTGTGGCTGCCGATGGCACGGCTGCTCCTGCCGCTGGCGCTCCTGGTGCTGCTCCTGTTGCCGGTGCCCCTGCTGCTGCCCCTGCTGCCGACGCCAAAAAGAAGTAATTTCCCACTGCTATTCAAAAATACCCCTGGCGCTAGCCCGGGGTATCTTTTTCTCTCCACTCAGAATTAATCGCG
>CAZLUF010000069.1:0-6741 GCA_964562645.1 uncultured Candidatus Peribacteria bacterium | reverse complement strand
GACGATTGAGCGATGACAACCATGAGGCTCACAATCGTAGCAAGATACAGTTTTTTGCCGCGTTCATGCACCATGTATGCCACTGCCAAAAAGAGTAGAATGTGTATTGGGAAGTGATAGCGCACAATGCTTTCTTTAATGCCACCTGCCGAAGCCGTCACAAAAAACATGGTACATGCACAGTAGTACAGAACGAGTCGTTGCTTAATATTTGCGCTTCTCTGGCGAACATTTTTGAAGAGATCGATGCCAATTACTATAACCAGGAGGGTAGCTGTTACAGCAAAACTCCATGAATTGAGATCGGCAATAGATATGCCAAATAAGTCGTCCATACGAATTTGACGACCAATATAGAGCGAAGGTTTTAAGATTTGAGTGAGATCGGTGTGCAGGCCCCAGCCAGCTTTTTCAATGAGAAAATACACATTCCATTTGCCGAATAGTAATTCGCACAATAGAAAAAACAGAGCAGCACCACTGGCGGCAAACAAACTAGTTCCTACAAGTGATGTATAGAGATGTAGGTGGGTTCTTATTTTTTGGATACCTAATATGAGCAGGCCATACACCATAGGGGAGAGTGCTAGTGGCAAGCCTACCAGGCGTGTAGAGCTGGCACTAAAGCCGCATAGACCCGCCAAAAAACACATTTTTAAAAACTCACTTGAATTCGTATTTCGCTCCATCAAATAGCCCGTAAACGATTCAGAGGTAATGGCACATAGGAGGCCAAATAGTGAGGCTATAAATAATGATTCGCTATAACCAATAACGAGTACGAAGGCGAGCGGATGGGCTAGAATACCAAGAATAAGGAGAAGCTGAATATGTAAGCCAATCTTGAGTTGGCGCAGTACCTGTAGGCAGCAGGCCCAAAAAATGATACAAAAAAATTGAGCAGTGATTGGGATCGCCTGACGTGGGCTGATATGTAAAATTTGACTGGTCAATTGAATAAACCGAGGAAAGCCAGGGAAAAACACGGCATTATTTTTTTCCGGACTGAAATACGCCGGAATGGTAGCGCGATATCCGCGTGTAACGATGCTCTCGTACCAGGCACTATCCCACATAAAGGTTTGATCATAACCCTGCACCGGGTTGTTAGGGTATGCGGTACAGCAAAAAATGATTAATTGGACAGCCATAAGCACGCAGCCAATGCCTAAGAGAGGCAGTATTTGCCGCAGATGTATATTTTTTAGCATTTTTTTGTTTCTTATTATTATAAAACATCTCTGTATATTTAGCAAATATCAGTTTTTGTCCATTCCATCGACTTTCTTTTGGTATATTGCTCTACATCAGGGTAAAGTATGCACGAGATTACAGGGTTCACTTTTTGTTTCTCTCTCCAAGTTATGCAAAAAAAGCGAACCACGTGTTTAGTGAAGGACTGTGGCAAGGCTACCCATGGCCGCCAGTACTGTAGTAAGCACCTCGATATTAAGCAGCGTCGTACTCTGCCGACAGATATGGTGGCCTTTATTCGCTCGGCTTGTTGCGATGCCAGTTGCCAAACTGGTAAGCCCCACGATTTAGGCGAGCAGTACTGTGCAAAATGCAAAGAGCCCTGCTTGTGGCGCCCGGCATAGAGCCATATCGGCAGCATCTGGTATTATTGTTGCATGTCGAATAAGCACTTTGCCCCGTTACCTATTTTTCAGGCTGCAGTTCGGTACTTTCCCCTGCCTTCGCTCAATTTGTTAGTGGAGAATTCAAACGGAGAGTTGCTGTACCTCATGCGCGAGAACCAGCCGGCAAAGGGGTTATGGTGGGTGCCAGGAGGTCGCTTACTTAATGGCGAAACAATTCGTGAGGCCGCGTTCCGTATTTTAGAACAGGAAACAGGTCTCCGAGGCACTATTACGGCTGTGAGCGCTGAGTTTAACGAAGAGCTATGGTCGACAGCGGGTTATAGCGCAGCAGATTTACATAACTATGATCCGCAAACGGCTTGCGTGCATTACTGGACCACGGTTGTGCATATTCAGTTAGATGGCAATACTGATACATATTTAGATGCCCAGTCTTCGGCAGCACAGTGGTGCAAAAACCCACCAGATCGTCACCCTTACTTACTGCGTTACTTTGAGATGATTAAAAATGTTCAAAAATGAACATTTCTATTTCCAGAGAGCAATACTGATTGCCATAACGCTCATCTGTACAAAGTAGTACGAGATATTAAACAAGTAGAGTTTTACAGAGCGCCCCTCCCATAACACACCATTCAGTTGAGTAGTGACAATAAATCCTAGCCAAGTCCAAGCCGTGATTTCCAAGGCACCACCGATGGTAGTTACATTCCAACCGGCAATATAGGCGCGAAGGATAAATGCGGTGACAACTTGTGCCATGAATCCCATGATTATTACCTTCGACATACCTCGTTTTTTAGCTGCCTCTATATCGGCTTCGGTAAATTTCATTAATGACATCCACAATTTTCCAAACAGCGGGCCGTGCCACACAAAACCAACAGCAAATCCTGAGATGGCGGCAATAAACACAGGGGCGAGATTCATGTGTATAGGGAAAGTAGAATGCAATAAGTATAGAAGCATTTAGAAAATTTCCAAAGTCTTCAGTTCTAGTGCCTGGCTCTTAGCATGAACGGTGTGCGACTATTTATCACGAATTGCTTTTGGGAATGTATTTGTATTCTGACATGAAAACATATTGGATATTCTGTATTTGCGCGTAAAATTTGCAACCATGAAGTATTCTCTTGTGCGTTTATATTGCGTTACAGCATTCCTTATCTTGTTATTGCCTGGGCTGACCTCAGCTGAACCAATTACTACCCCAGTCGCCATAACACACGACGGACAATGCTCAGGAAATGTGGCAATGCTCAAGCGTAAGAATGGAGATTTAGTAACGGTATTCAATTCTGGTGCAGAGCCAAGAGGGTTATTTAGCTCTGTTTCGACCGATAAAGGTAAGACGTGGTCTAAACAAGCATATATCAATTCCGGGTGGGATAGGCCGGCGTTACTCGAGAATCAAGATGGACAGCTGATCCTGATTGCCAACGAAGGCATTCCATACAGTGTTTCGATTTCAGATAATGGCACCAGTTGGCGCTCGATTGGTAACGTAACTATTCTGCGCTCTAATTATATGATTGGAGATCTTATGCAGGCAAAAGATGGTTCGTATTATCTCACCTATTCTTCGTACGAAGAGCCACAGCCGATTCACAGCTACGTGTACGTGAGTCGCTCACTGGATCTTAAAACATGGAGTGAGCCTGTAAGAATCTCGAAGAATGGCTATTCTGAATTTAGTGCTTCAATGGTCCAAAACAGAGATAAGTCTTTTGCACTGGCTTACAATTCTTATCCAGAAAAGGCCATTATGCTCGCTACGTCTAAAGATGGTAAAAAATGGACCGCTCCTAAAAAAATTATTGACCTAGGGGAAGAAGTGCCAATTCGTTTGCGCCTTAAAAATCTTGGCTCTAAATCTGTGCTTGTCTACAGTAATGATAGGGTCACACAGATGAGTACTCGTCAGGGCTCACGGTGGGGAAACTCACGAATTCTCTATTCACCAACGGTATTCGAATCTGCGGTAGTAGATATGGGCTTGGGCAAGTTAGGTATTGCTTTCTTTAACTCGGGCGAAGGACCACGCAACCTATCATTTGATACCATCTCCCAGCCGTAAGCGATCCTCTGTGTTTTGAGTGAGCGCAGAAGAAAAGTTTGTGGTGCGTAATGTTCTGAGCGAGTGTTGCGTATTTGTGATTTGGAGCACTCAGCCTTAAGCGAAGCTGAATGGCAGGGCCACGGAGAATCGAACTCCGATTAGCGGACTGAAAACCCGCTGTCCTAACCGTTAGACGATGGCCCCAGGAGAAGAAAAGAGTGCTACTGGGCAGCTTTTGCGTGATGCAAAGATCAATACTTCGTGCTTACGAAGCGCCGGGAGTATAGCAAACTGCGGCGGAGAGCCAAGAGCATTGCTTGTATTATTTTTTAGAAGAGCCAAATTGGCAAATATAATGTTTTATGATATAATAGTATTCATACATATGAAACATACACTCAATCGAACAATTCACTGTGCCACACTAAGCTTCGTTGTTTGTGCCATATCTGTGGCAGGCCTCGTTTCTAGTAGTTTACTAGGTAGCATTACCTCTAGTGCAGGCAGTTCATTGATTAGTGTGAGGGAAACAGCCGTGCCACCAATGGCTACAGTTGAGCGTACTTACAGTGTAATTTCTGAAACAGGCGGTCGATACGACACCGATACCATGCTGTTTATGGGCATTTTGATTTTTCTATTAGGATTTGTGGTTCATGCCTTTGTCGTTATTTACCGTAAGCCGGTTAATTTGAGTCAAAAGTTTTTGCGCAGCCGAGTGTATTTGCCAGGGCGATTGGCAGCCAGATTTTATGAGCGCCGCGTGTAGTAGTAGACGAGAAATCTAAGCTACAAAAAAGGAGTGGCAAGGCCACTCCTTCTCTCTAACAAGGTGCAAATTAATGGCCACAGCCACAACCACCCGTTAGACCGCAAGTTCCGCCGCAGCCACCACCAAGGGTGAAACCGCAAGAACCACAACCACCACCTAACATAGGAAAGAGGGGAATGAAGTAGAGTACGCAGTATAGTCTGAGTTTTATTCTGTGTCTATCACTCCTTCTTGACGAGTGATAGAAAAACCATGTTCTGCTCTGTATTAAGAGAAGATTAAGATCTCAAGAAAATTAGAAAATACTCTTGTACACTGATCGACCGTGCAAAATCGCCTATTTACTACTCCTGGCCCTTACCACCTGTCGACCCTGGTTGATGGTCGAGAATATGATCAATTTGTGGAGGCAGATTCAGTGTCGACACAGATTGATGTGTTACAGGCTCATTCTGGTGAAATGATACAAACATGGAGAGGTATGTTTGCAGCTCGATTAGCTTTGCTTTTACGAGATTATCCGCCTGGTTCCTCACAGTTTTCGGCCGGTCGCTTTAATTGCTTTTGTACAGCCGAACTCCTTTTGGGGAATCGCCAGAGTTATCGATGGATCGAATGGATGCGCGAAAGAGGTGAGCGGCTGGATACTCGTGCTGCATTGGAAAAACTAAATCTGCCGCTACTCTTTCAAATTTGTGGGCAGCATTTAACAGGCGCGGAACCGGACAAAGTTGTTCCACTCCACGAAGCTTTTATTATCGGTGTAGATGATGAAGGGCCAGTAGTCCTCGAAAAAGTAGCGCGCAATCCACTCCAGACTGCTCATTGGCAACACATGATGCAGCTGTGGCAAAAGGAGCCAACAGTGCAATTATCACATATTAATTGGCAATCGTTAAAACATCTCTGTCTGTAAGATCTTACTTTGCTGAAGGTGGAGCATCGAAGGTTTGTTTACGACCGAGCTCATCACGCTTGTATTTGCCAAACTCAGCAAATTTAAGAGCCATTTCGTTTTTGATCACCGAGCCTTCTACGCACATACGCACGCCGAGTGGATCGAGTACGCATTTACCACAGAGTCCGTAGCCGCACTTCATATAGCGCGACATCGAGGGCTGGGCTGGGACTTGGTACTGGGCTGCTAATTCGGAAACACGCTTAAGCATGAGTTCGGGTCCGCACGAGAATACTTGATCGATTGGCTTGCATTCCTTTTTTTTGGCACTTTTTCCGGATCGAGGGCACGATTGCAGTAACTTCTCCAAAATATCTACGTTAAAACCCTTGTAACCCTCGGAGCCGTCGTTTGTGGCTAAGTGCAACGAAACGTGGGGGAGATCTTGGAGCTCTTGCACAAATAGAAGATCTTGCTTGGAACGGGCACCAACAATTACTTCTAGCGTACAGCCATGGCCCACGGTTTCTTTGGCTACAAAGTACATGGGTGCAGCGCCGTAACCACCAGCCACCAGCACAATGTGCTGGCCGGGTTCCCATTCGTAAAATGTGCCAAATGGACCACGCATGCCCACCAAATCACCCACGCCACGCTTGGCGAGTTCGGTGGTCATGTCGCCAACGGCAAAGAAGGTAATGCGGGTTTCGGCACCGTTATCTTCGGCTACGCTGAAGGGGCATTCATCATAACCAGGTAGCCAGAGCATTACGAACTGGCCAGGCTTGGCTCCCAGTGAACCATCAAACGTATAGGTACGCACTTGCGGCGTATCTTGGCGTACAGCCTTAATGCGATACGTGCGCGGTAAGGTACTCTGGAGAGGAATGGAAGACATAGTTATTTGGCACGGGAGTAATCGACCAACGGACGGACAGTCCCGGTCTGTTTAAATTCAGCCAGAGTCTTGTGCATGTGGCCAACTAGATCGTGGATATCCCACACACCTTCGTTGGTGCACCAGAGCTGCATTTCATCACACACTTTTTTAAAGACGCTCACGCCACGGCTGCCAATTGCGGTACCAATACCCACTAAAGTAGCTCCGGCCAACATCAGTTCTAAGGCATCTTCGCCGGTGTGTACGCCGCCAGTACCAATGATCGGCAACTTGCCTTGGGTAGCAGCATAAATATCTGCAATACATTTAACCGCAATAGGCTTAATGCCTGGGCCGGAAAGACCACCAACTTTATTAGCTAAAATTGGCATGCGACTGCGGAGATCAATGGCCATACCGGGGCCAACCGTATTGATGGCAGTAAAGCCATCGGCACCGGCTTCGGCACAGGCTAAGGCAATACTCCCAATATTATCGACGTTGGGTGACAGTTTAATGAACACCGGAATT
>CAZLUF010000068.1:0-6805 GCA_964562645.1 uncultured Candidatus Peribacteria bacterium | reverse complement strand
CATAAACTCTGCCGCTGTGGTGTAAGCCGTGTGCTTAGTGTTAGGCAAATAAGCCGCTAAATCTTGCAGTGGCATAATTACCGAGGCATCGGCTTCACCAGCCTCAACTACAGAATTGCCGATCACTGTTTTATCGAACCTGCGAATCACTGGCGCGCGGCTGGCGTAGTTTGGGTGCTGGAGTAACTGCTGACAAATGTCGCTAAGTGTGCAACCCACTCCGTTTACAGAAATATCTGTACCCTGCACAGAGATCACCGGTTCGGTGTGTGTAGTATCTGGAGCGGCAGAAGGCCGAGTGTATGTAAGACCACTAGGGATATCGACCGACTTAGCCTCGCAAACCACTGTACCGTTATGAGTTAGGCGATACACACCACTTTCGTTCACTTTACCAATCACGCTGGCGCGAGCACCTTCGGCAACGCTCGGTAAATCCCAGGCGCGGTTGTAGTGATCGAGAATATGCTCAGTAAGACTTGGGTGACACATCCAACAAAAGCGCTCCTGCGTTTCGGCACAGGCAATAACCTCAGGTGGTAAGTTCGGGAGTGATACGTGTACTTTTTCTAACTGCACATCAGCCCCGTACCCGCGGTGAGCCACCTGTTCAACACTACTACACACCACACCACCCGCCCCTAAATCTTTAAAGCTAACTTTGGGTAAGTGCCCTTCGGCCATGATCCAGTCGAAGAGGGCATAGGTCGAAATAAGCAAATGACGCTCAAGGAAGGGGTTTGGTTCCTGCACGGCACCAGTGTTCTGCTCACGTTTATCTTCTTCCATCGAAACCGAGGCAAACGCCGCGCCACCAAAACCACTACGGTCGGTGGGTTTACCCACTAAAATAATATCGTAGCCAACTTTTCCGGCCTCTTCGGGCACGTAACTGTGGATAATTTCATCTTCGCGCAGAATTCCAAGCGCTACCGCGTTAACTAAGCAGTTACTGTTGTAAGCCGAATCGAACACCGTATCGCCACCTAAGTTTGGCACACCGAGTGGGTTTCCGTACCCGGCAATGCCACGAATCACTTCTTTAGCAATGGCGCGAGTCTCGGGTGTTTGTAGATCTCCCAAACGGAGCAGATCCATACAACCGATCACACGAGCGCCCATACATACTACATCGCGCACTGTGCCACCTACGCCTGTAGCTGCCCCTTCGAAGGGTACGAGCTGCGAGGGGTGGTTGTGCGATTCGTGCGAGGCTACCAAACACCAACGCTTACCCACCGGGCCATCGGTAATGGCCACAATGCCACTATCTTCGCCTGGGCCCAGCACCACGTGCTTACCGCTCGTAGGCATTTGCGAAAGAAACCGCCGCGACGATTTGTAGCTACAGTGCTCACTGCCTTGGATTCCCCAAATAACAGCCTCGGTGACAGTGGGAGCGCGACCTAAGAGTTTTTGGATTTCGCGGGCTTCGGCCACTGTTAAACCAATTTTATATTTGCGGAGGGCAGCTGTGACCTCGGCATCGGATAGAGTGAGAAACGGTAGTGAGAGAACCTCCATGTCTGCAGGATACGGAATTCGTCCTCCGGAGGAAAGTGGCTTGCGTAGATTATGGTTCTGCGAGGAGAATGCCCCGGCATGACGGGTCGCTTTGCTCGCTTGTGGCAATCGTTTCACCACCGCCGACTGGCTGGTGGTACTGTCATTTTAGCTGGCACGCAGTTTTTAGCCTCGGTGATGGGCTTTATACGCGACCGAAGCTTTGCCACCACATTTACCGATCACACCCTCACCGATGTGTACTTTGCTGCCTTTCGGCCGAGTGATTTTCTGTTCCAGACCCTCATTGTCTCAGCTCTAGGCACTGTACTGGTGCCCATGTTGGCTCATGCCCGTACGCAGAAGGATCACCGCGAAATGGATGATCTGCTGAGTTCTATTCTGTGGGTTTCGGGGATCTTCTTTGCTGGTATTTCGCTCGTAGCAGCACTCGCGCTACCGTGGTTAGCCCCACACTTAGTGGCCTTTAAGGGCGAGCAGCTAGAGCTCTATATCCATTTTGGTCGTTTGGCGCTCCTTAGTAACTTTTGCTTTGTATTTAGTAATACACTCGGCCAGTACCTAGTGAACTTGCAGCGATACGTGGCCTACGGCATTACGCCCATTTTGTACACCTGTGGCACCATCGTAGGTATTCTCATCCTCACGCGGTTTATTGGTCCCTACGGACCTATTATCGGTACCGTGGCGGGTGCGGTGATTCACCTGAGTGTGCGGCTTGGGGCCGTACTATGGAGTGGAGCCAAGTTCCGCTTTGTCCGTTGGCATACCGGCATTGGCGAAATGTTCTGGCTCATGTTGCCGCGCATTATTTCTTTTGGCTCTATTCAGGGACAACTGCTGGTTGGAGATCGCATTGCCTCGGAGCTGGGCTCTGGCGCTATTTCTATTAATGCCTACGCCCGTAATATGGAATCGGTACTCGTTGGCGTAATAGGTATTGCCGTTGCCCAGGCTGTATATGCTCCACTGAGCGAAGCTGCGGCCGCCAAGCAGACCGAACGCTTCCGATCACTGTTACGATGGTCTACAGGTGCCCTGCTGGTTACCACCATACCCGGTAGTATTCTAGTGGCGATCCTCGCCAGTTTCCTTGGGCGCGTACTTGGCATTCCCGACCACTCGCTTTCTACTTTTGTGCTGTGCTTGAGCCTGTACTGCATTGCCATTCCCTTCGATAGTCTCAATTACGTGCTTTCGCGGGCCTTTTACGCCCACAAGCAAACCCTCATTCCTTCGCTGGTATTAAGTTTAGGTTGCTTGAGCATGATTGCAGGCACGCTCTATACCATCGAATGGCTCGGGGTGGGCTCGGTGGCTGCTGGTTACGCTTTTGGCAACTGCATCCTGTGCACACTACTGTTTGTACTAGCCCGCCGGTTTAGTGGCACATTGCCCACTACGTCTGCCGCCTAGGAACTAGTACTTACGATTAAAAAAACCCCGGCGTTAAGCCAGGGTGTAGGAGTCGTAAACAGAGAGCTTTACTTCTTTTTGACCTGTGTAAAGTCGAGTTCCACTGGCGTCTCGCGATCGAAGATTAGAACCAAAACAGTGAGCTTACCCTTGTTTACATCTACCGAGTTAATGGAACCTTCGTAGTTCTTGAATGGTCCATCGATGATAATAACCAAATCACCCACCTGGAAGTCGCTCTTGAACTTGGCTGCCTGCTCACCCACACGGCGCTCGATAACACCAAACTCCTCGGGAGTGACAGGAACTGGAATATTGCCCGAGCCTACGAACCCCGTGACGTTTGGGGTGTTGCGAACCACGTACCAACTATCGTCGGTTACCATCATGTCTACCAATACATACCCTGGGAACAATTTGCGTTCTTCTTCCACTGGCTCACCCTTTTTAAAGACGAGCTGCTTTTCTTTTGGTACCTGAATGCTAAAGATGTAATCCTGCATACCAAGAGACTCAATGCGCTGTTCGAGAGCCTGTTTAACACTATCTTCGTAACCGGCATACGTATGCACGACATACCAATTACGTCCCGCACGTGGATCTTGCTTACCCATGATTAGAGAGTGGAAGTAATGAGAGCAGAAATACCCAAACCAAACACGTAGTCGATCGCTCCAAATATCAAGGCGCTCACCACTGTGAACACGAGCACGATAGTAGAGAGACGAACAGCCTGTTGACGAGTGGGCCAACGGACCAACTCCAATTCTTGAATGGAGTCGGAGAAGTACTTCATAATTGCAGTCATAGTGTCCTTCGTAAAAAAGCCCGGACGGGCGTTACTATTGTAGGGCCAGAGCCCCGAAGATGCAAGCAGACTCGGCTATGCCTACCGTGCGTAACTCGGCGGCGTGAGTGCTTGAATTTTCGTAATAGGCAGGGCTACCACCCACACCTTTCCACGAATGTGGTTTTGCTCGACGTAGGGCATGGGGTTACCGTTTTGATCGGAAAAGCCGCGGGAATCTAAGCTGTTACGGCGGTTGTCACCCAGTAAAAAGTACTTACCCTCTGGTACGGTGTAAGAAATGGCATCGCGATCGCCACTCTGTGGTGGGTAACGAAACGTCTGGCCCAAATTGGAAGCATTCAGGTAATCGCTCTCGTCGAGTAAGAGGGGCTTTTCTTCACCAGCCTTGGCGATGTACACAAATCCATCGCGAATCACGAGGGTATCACCCGGTACACCAATCACGCGTTTTACATAGTACTTTTTTGGATCATTTGGCGGATGGAAAACCACCACATCACCGCGTTTAGGTTGTTGCAAAAAATATGTGAGTTTATTGATGATAATGTATTCGTGATCGGCCAGCGTGTTATCCATAGAGCTGCAATCTACCTGAAAAGGCGACACTAAATATGTCAGTGCTACAGCCACCACCGAGACAATCACCACCACATTGATAATTATGTCGAGTGCGTGGAAGAGCAGCCCGTGTTTTTTAGGAGTTGCTGGCAACTGATACATGGTACAGAAATTTCGCCAAAACTTCCAGTGGTCTGTACACTAGTGTGGTGTTTTTAGCACGTCAGTTCACACGGCACCTGGAAGATGGCGAAGAGCTACACGTAGTTGTGCATCGCCACTGGCTCTTTGGCGTGCGTGCACTTACTTGGCCAGTGCTGTCGCTACTGCTCTGTATCGTGTTTTTAGGAGCCGCGCAGCATTGGGCGATTCGCGCTACCTTTGGAGTTCTGGGATTGATGACGATAGAGTGGGGGATCCGTCGATTTTTAGATTTTTATTTAGATGCCTGGCTCGTTACCAATACCTCAGTAATTGATATTGAATGGAAAGGTTGGTTTAAACGTAACAGTTCCAGAATGCTCTACAGCGATATCCAAGGCGTGAGCTTAGAGGTGAGTGGCTTTTGGCCCACGGTGCTGCGCTACGGCACTCTCAGCGTCGAAAAAGTGAGCACAGGCACCAGCATCTCATTACCGCAAGTACCCAAAACGAAGAAGGTAGAATCGCTGATTTTAAAGAGTATGGAGACATACTTGCACACAAAAAACTTAAAGAATACCGAGCATGTGCACGATATTCTGGCGGCCATCGTAAGTGACCGGGCCCAGCTCAACCAAATTCGCCCCATACCTGCACCAGAGCTCACGGTCGAAACGCCGCCAAGCCCCGCCCCAGCTCCCACACCTGCACCTGCACGGCCCGCTCCAAAACCTAAGGCTAGTTTTTCGAGCACTCCTCTCCGTAAAACCCGCTCATGATGTGGCTTTTGCTCAGTATCGGCGTGCTTGGTGTGCTTGGCATAGTCTTTGGCATTTGGTGGTGGCGGCGTCAACCACGGATTTCGCGGCAGCAGTCTAAGATATTTTGGACACAGTGGCGCCGCATGGAAAAACTGCCCGATAGCTACCGCCAAGTACTCGAGGCCGATGCCATTGTTGGCAATGTACTGATTGAACTGGGTTTCGGCGAAACGTTTGGCGAAGCACTCAAGCAGAAATCCGAACAAATTCCGAACTTAGAGGCCGTGTGGAAAGCCCATAAACTCCGTAATACTTTAGCCCACGAGCCAGGCACCGCAGTGACAACTGCGCAGGCTCAAAGTGCCTTGCACGCCTTCTTGCCGATTCTCAAAAAGTTCTGCCCCCTATGAAACCTAGCTTTGTCGTCGTTGGCCTTGGCAACCCCGGTACGCAGTATGCGCGCACTCGGCACAATTTGGGTTACATGGCGCTCGATAGAGTGGCTATGGCCTGGAACGCCAGCGATTGGCACGAGGAGCCGAAGTTTTTGTGCGAGAGCGCCGAGGCACAAGTAGATGGCAAAGCCGTGCTACTGGTTAAACCACTTACGTACATGAACCGCTCCGGCGAGTGTGTTCGTAAACTTGTCGATTTCTATAAACTCAACCCATCTACACAGCTACTGGTGCTCGTAGACGAAATTGATCTGCCGCTCGGCACAGTACGCTTAAAGCCCAGCGGGGGACCTGGTACCCATAACGGGCTCCGCTCACTCCACGAACACTTTGGTGAGGGTTACGCCCGTTTGCGCATAGGCATGAATACCGATAACCGTGCTGGCGATTTAGCCGCCTGGGTGCTGAGTATTCCACCACCAGATGAACAGAAGGTGTTCGAAGAAGTTCTGGCCATGGTGCCAAAACAAGCGGAGGAATATTTAGCGGGCAAGTTGTAGTACTTAGTCAATCCACCGAAAGGTCTCGAAAATCTGCTTGGCTTGCTCGGGGTTTTTAGTGGCTTGGCTAAGACAAATTAAGACAGATTTTTCATGATGCTCAGAACAAAGCACATAGGCAGCGCCGTTTACAGGTGGGCGACAGAGTTGTCCAAATTCAGTTGGAAAATCGAACATGGGAGCATATAGATCATAAATATCTACATAGCCCCATAACGTGTTTGGATTTTTTGAGTTGAGAGCTGTTAATTTTGAGCTCCCAGTGAAACTTGGAGTGCAATCTTTAATGGATCTTTCCATAGACATTTCAGCCATAAACACAGGTTTCTCTTTTGGGGTATCTGCGGGATAAGAGACAAAGAAATTATCAATGTCATCAATATATGTAATCCAGTCTGAAACAGGGGTATCTGTTTTTTTTGAAGATACAGAATGTATTTGAATATCTTTAAAGTCTGTTAGTTCTGATCGAATAACAAATTGTTTAGTTGGTACTACTATTCCAAGACTAGAATCCGCTTTAAAATTAGTACACGACGCAAGAATAGTAGTGGCCAATAGTAGTAGCAAGTATTGTATCATGGTTGTAGTAGATTTTCGGAACGAAATACATCTAGTGAAACAAAAGAAAATATACCA
>CAZLUF010000067.1:4806-6888 GCA_964562645.1 uncultured Candidatus Peribacteria bacterium | reverse complement strand
CCCATCTAACGTCCTGTGGGTGCAGCCAATGGTTTCCAATCGTTTTTGTTTAGATCAAAAACATAGTTTGTCACAGCTATGCCACCTTCCAATCTACGCCCATACAGGTGACCATCAGAAGCAATCATATACTCACAATCTGATTTGCCACCTGGCACATCCTTATACCACATTGGTGATTTATTGGGCTTGTCACGCAAGAAGGTATACATGGCCTTTTCTCTTTCAACTCCCGTGAAGGACGGTTGACCATCTGCACGCTTATGCTCAAGAAGGTTAGGCCTGCTTTCAGTTGCGGATGTGGGTTCCTTTTTTTCAATAATTGCGGCGAGTTTCTCGATCTGTTTATTGAGTTCATTCACGCGATCAGTACTTCGATTTAATTGATCACGAATATTTCTATCGCCAGGATTTTGCTCGCGAGCTTGCATCAAAACAGTCATATTTCTTGTTAACTCAAGCCATTCATTATCCAAAGCATCATGTACACGCTTTGCTGTTAAATAGTTCACTGGCGAAGTCCAATCAATCGTGGTTGGTGGTATAAAATTTCGCTCAGGAAATGATGGTTGTTCGGGGTTGGATCCACCCGGAGGTGCATCTGAACCTCTTGGTCTTTCAGGTGAGCGGTTACGAATGGAACGAGCGCGCTCGGCCTGAATTTCTGCATCGGTACCAACTTCTACCAGTGACCGCTTGTTTCCAATCATTACCGTAAAGGTGCCGGAAAACGAAGGATCGGGCATGAGCACAGCATACGATTTGCCATTATATGTCGTACGTTGCAGTGTGTATGTACCCGGCATACGGCTAGAGATGCTATTTGGCTCAAACGTAATGCGACCAAGCAAGCGCGAGACTTGTGGATTATTCGTGACGTAGTTAAAGCTGAGTGTTTCGTTGGCTTGCAGTGGAATCCAAATCTGCCGGCCGCTGGCATCGCGCTCAATGCCTTCGATAGCCCCCGATTCACTCTGCTCTGGCGTTGCCGCACCCATCTCTTTCTGTTGCTCCAACTGGTATTCCACGTAACTCTTGAGAGCATGAATTTGTTCCACTAAACGATTTCGCTCCATGTGGAACTCGGATTCATTGTTAAAATGACGCTTCTGTAAATCCTCTAAACGGCTCTTTAGGTTCTGCCGCCGGGCTTCTACACTATTGGCTCGAGCAGAATCTAACGTAACACCCGATCGCTGTTCTATGCCGGCAATTAACTGCTTAAATGCATTTTCCATGTACGCGGCATCGGCGCTGACATATCGATCAACTGTGGTGCGTAGGTTACTTTGATCCACTGCCGGAGCAGGTGGAGGCAGGGCCGTATCTGCACCTACATACTGATAATCACCTCGGCGTTGCATGCGCCGTTCTTGACGTTCGGCTCGCCTCTCTTGCCTATTTTCAAAAAATCGTACCATAGATTAGCTTGGTAACGAAGTACCTGCCTCGGCCGCTATTTGGCGCATGTGGGCTTGAATCACCGTGTTTTCGCTATCGCGTTTTTGCTCGGCTTTGGCAAAATCCCCTTTTAATTCCTGTAAATAAGCCTGCACGCGTACCTGTTCGCTTGGCGACAGATCAGGAATGAGTGCCTCGATACTCGCAATTTCGTCGGTGAGTGGGTCGCGAATGGGTGTTTGTGACATCGGATTAGTATAGCAGAAAACCTGCCAAATACAAAGTTCCCCCCGGTTTGAGGCCGGGGGGACCGCTGACTTACGTCAGCGGATAGGTGCTGTGGAATGGTAACTCACGACTCGATCACGGACCGCCCGTGGTCTTGTCGGCCTTCTTGTCCAGCTTGCTGTTGATGGCGGCGATCGCGCGCTGGATGTCGGCGTGTGCGGCCTTCAGGTCCTTTACGTCTTGCAGCAGCTGATCGTAGCCTTCGGGCTTGGAGCCGTTGACCAAGTGGTTGGTCAAGGCCGCCTTACCCTTGGCGTCCGTCGGATCGAACACCGCCCCCGCCTGCACGTCCATGCCTCCGATGTTGAACACCTCGACGACCTTGTCGGTCTTCTGGATGATCAGAATCGTCTGCTTGGACGGCACGAGCTTGGGCAGCTTGATCCCGGCCGG
>CAZLUF010000067.1:945-4796 GCA_964562645.1 uncultured Candidatus Peribacteria bacterium | reverse complement strand
TTCCAGAATGACCGTCTTGGACGCGAGGATGCTCGGCCCCGTGGTCGTCACGTTGCCCGGGGTGACCATCTTCTTGTCCGTCGTCACCGAGACCGTCTGCTGCTTGTCGGCCGGGGAGTCGGGCTGCTTGGACCCCGAGGTGACATCAGCGTGAACGGTACCCGAAAACAACGTGGCGGCGATGATGAGGCCCATCGCCAAGGCCTTCGTGCGGTGAAACATTTGTCCCTCCTGAGGACGGTACGGTGGTGGTTTCGGCTACATGTAATGCCTACGCCACCGGTGTTGAAACTGATCTCTTGCCGCGACGTGCGGCGCCGGCGCCGAGGGTTTGTTAACCCACAGACATGCGTTGGTGCGTGGATGTTTTTGGGTTTGGACCCCTAAACACGCACGCATTCGGCACATCTGTGAGAGAGTTACTCCCCACAGCAATTCAATTTTCCAAAAATATGAAAAGCTGGATTGTTGTGGGGGCTGATGCTGTAAATGATCAGCGTTCCGTTGTGGTATTTTGCTAACTATTATTATAAGTATTATTGATATTTTGTCAATAGTAGTTTGTAATAGAAATTCTATTCATAGCTACGGAGAGCCAAAAAAGACCCCAGCCCAACGGCTGAGATCTTCTTAAAAGCGATTCAGCACGCGCTATTGGGCGCTCAATGCCTGGCGCAAATCGGTTTGGCTAGGCGAAATCCAGCTTTTAAGCATTTTGCCCGTACCATCCACCAACACAAAAGTATCCTGGTGAATGACACCGTACGTTTGCTTAAGATCCGCCGCTGTATCGAAATTAATTTGGTAGACCGACATCGGTAACCCCTTGCCTGGCTCATACCATTCCTTCAGTTTGGCATCGGATTTTTGGCAAGCTGGGCACCACGCAGCATAGAAAAACAACACCTTGGTGCGACCATCGTTAAGCACTGCGGGCGTAAAGGCACCATATGTACCAACTGGTATTTTGGTACGAACGGCGGCCTGCTTTTGCGTTAAGCGCTTGGTTTGCATAATTTTAGTACGCAGTGCCGGGCGCTGCGAAGAGCCGGAGCTACGAGTACGAGAAATCACAGCCGCGTCGGCAAGTACTGGCGTGGCTACGAGTGTGGCAGCCACGAGGAGACTAAAAGCGTGTCGCATAGAAAGGGCAAGAAAGTACTAGAAGTTAGCGCAGGTTAAGCCACCTGCGCCAGCAGAAAGATCATGAACCAAACGTAAAGGCATATGCCGCCACACCAGAACCGTTAAATTGTAGATCTAAACGATGTTCGCCGTACGTACCTGTGTAGAGATTATAGAGCGTATTGGCATCGATGGTTATCGTGCTCACCTTGGATCCATCAATAAAAACATCGGCAGTAACCGGTGCTGCTTTACCCTCAAGACCCAGCACCAAATTGATTTCGCTCCCCTGCCACTGCATCGCAATTGTGCCGGTTTTTGATACCAGCACGCGTCGCTCGTCTTCTTTTAATTGCCACTGCCCAGCCAGCGCATATTCGCCTAACTGCAACGTGGTTGGCAGTACGTAGTTGCCAACTTCGTTAGTGCCGCAGTTCGCACAGTCTTCGATACTACGAGCACCAAGATATGTTTCGTGGCTAATGCTGCGACGAGCTTTAATTGTATCAGTAATGGCCACATCGGCTTTGCCAGCAGCCCCAAGCTCAGCCAATAGCGAAGCGATGGCAGCATCTGTCTCTTCGTACGCGCCTTCACCAAAATGGGTGTAACGGATGCGGCCTTTTGCATCGATCAAATATTTAGCTGGCCAATATTTATTATTAAACGCACTCCAAGTGCCAAATTGATTATCTTGTACTACTGGATAGGTAATACCAAAACGCTTAACGGCATCGCGCACGTTACTTTCCAGTGCCTCAAAGGCAAACTCGGGCGCGTGCACACCTATCAACATAAAAGGTTGATCTTTGTATTTTGACCAATAGCCCTTCATGTACGGCAGTGTGCGGATACAGTTAATACAGCTGTACGTCCAAAAATCTACTAGCACTACTTTGCCGCGCAGCTTCTGCATTGTCTGCGGATCACTATTGATCCAAGCACCAAGCCCTTCAAATTCGGGCGCAGGCCCTAAGTCGGGCAATGTGGATATTTTGGGAGTAGTTACAGAAATTGTCTTAGCGGGCTCAGCCGAAGCACTAACCGATGTACGGCTGGTGGCTTGCGACTGGCTACTACCCTGCGCCGTCGCACGCGAGGCAGCACTCGCTTCAGCCTGCTCTGCGCTGCTAGAAATGCTTTCGGCCTGCTGCTCACTGCTCGCTGTCTTCTCAAAAATTTTCTCCTCCAAATTCGTTGCCCATGTTCCGTACGTAGTATTGGTTACTAAGTACGTCTGTAAATCGGTGAACCAATGAAACTGAAACGCAAAGCCAGAAACTAACAGCAACACACCCGCCACATGTTTAATGTGCCCGCTATAGCGACTGAGTGCCCGTACCGAGTGCACAGCCGCCTGTCCGCCATAACCTACAAGTAACAGTGGAACGGCCGCACCAAGGGCGTACACACTAAGTAGGAACAATGCTTTGAATCCCGGCTCGTCGCGCACCAAGGTCAGTGCAAACCCTAAAGCCGGGCCAGCACACGGCACCCACACCAAACCTAGCGTAAGACCAATAATAAAGGCGGTGACTAATCCATTATTTCCAAAACGACTGCGCGCACCGCTCTGCAGTGTGCTACCCAATTGCTGCAGCATAGCTGCCACGCGGCCGCCTAGCTCTATGGCCAAGACGGCAAAGATAGCTGCTCCGCCCACGGCCAACCAACCTTTGCTCAAAAAAAACAAAGCCGAAAGCACGCCAACTATTAATTGAATTGGTTTTTTGACTGTCATGAAACAAATTCCAAACAGCACCAATACTTGATAGGTACCAATTCGCAACACGTCGGCCAGCTCAAAAAAACGCATCAGCACCACTTGTAGTAAAAACGTAAACGCCACAAAACTCACCACCATACCGGCTACGGTTCCAAGTGGGCGCCAGCGGTTACGGTCAGCAATACTCACGCCCAATACAATGGGAATGAGGGGTAAAATACAGGGCAGCAAAATAGTGAGCAGGCCGGCAATAAACAGAACCAGAGCGGTCGAAAACATAAAATGGGGCAATGAAAAACCAGGAGATTTTGACTCTTACTTCACCAAAGCTGACAGCTGTTCTGAAGTAGCACCTGTCACTTTACTTATTTGGTTACCCAGGCCGTCTACCACCACAAACGTGTGCTGGCTCGTAACACCATACTTCTGCTTGAGTTCAGCCGAAGTATCGTAGTCGACTTTGTACGTACTAATGGATGGGGCCACAGAACCTCCATACAGTGCCTGCAAATCGCCATCGGACTTTTTGCACGAGGGGCACCAGCTGGCATGGAAGAATAGCAATTTCGTGTGGCCATTTCCCAGTACATCCTCAGTGTAAGCCGTGTACTGCGAAGCCTGTTTTACGACATCTTTTTTCATCATTGCACCATCTGCTTCGCCGTTTTTTTGCATCATGGCTGCATCATTTTCACCACCTTCACTCATGGCCGCTTCGCCAGCATTCTCACGGAGCTTTTGATCGATCTCGGGAGCTACAGCCTGATTTTCGGTAGTGTTTTCAGGAGTAGTCGGAGCTGGTGCAACTGGAGTACAAGCCGTAACAAGTAGAGCCGCTGAGCCTATGAGCAGGAATTGTCGCATAAGTAGAGAAAAGAAATAATGGAAAGAGTATACAAAGAGTACATTAAGACTGACATAAGATTGCTTGCCCTGGGCAAAAAACCGAGTCCAGACTGTTTGCCTCAACACCCACAAAGTGATACAATACTTCGAAATG
>CAZLUF010000067.1:0-935 GCA_964562645.1 uncultured Candidatus Peribacteria bacterium | reverse complement strand
TTTTGGCCACAGTAGCGCTATTTGTACTGCCTGCACACGTGCTTGGTAGTTCGTTTGGCCCGGGCTTACTCGTGAATACCGAAAGTTTTACCATCATCGACGATGCTGGCGGCGGTGCCAACGTGGAGCTGCGTTTTGGTGATACGGTGAATAAGAGTCTGTTTTGGAACAATGCTCAGTCTCGTTTTGAGTTCAACTCCAACTTGCATGTCGTCAATAACCTCAGTGGCAGTGGCACACTCAGGATCGAAGGCAATGCTGCTACCAAAGCTGATTTGTTCATTAATGCCGATAACGGGGCCAGTGATGCCGTGCTGACATTTGGTAATGATACCTTACCCGAATCTCTCACTTTTAAACGCGCACTCAGCCAATTTGAGTTTAGCGACGACGTCTACATTGCCAATAATCTCTCGGCATCGGGGTCGGTATTTTTTGAAGGAAATGTTACTGCCGATTCCGGTACACTCACTTTGGATGCCACGACAAACCGTATTGGTATTGGCAACACCAACCCCCACTCTACCGCTACACTCAGTGGTTCCATAAGTATCAACAGTAAGACAAAAACCGCCGCCTACACACTCGACGAAACAGATAGTGTCATTCTTGCCGATGCATCTTCGGCCGCATTTACCGTAACACTACCTACAGCTGTAGGTATCCGCGGACGTGTGTATACTATTAAAAAAATTGATGCTGCCTTAGCGAACTTAGTGACGGTAGCTACCACCGGTGGCCAAACCATTGATGGTCGAACAACTGCTATTCTCGATCAGCGTGGCGAAATTGCGATGGTGCAAAGCGATGGTGCCAACTGGGTTAAGCTTTCACAGAGTCGATTCGATTTTTCTACCTTCCGAGCCAAAGGTGCCACACTCAACCGCTGGTACACCTCGCTCACGAATAACACCGCACTTGGTACTGGCGCCCCT
>CAZLUF010000066.1:1336-6903 GCA_964562645.1 uncultured Candidatus Peribacteria bacterium | reverse complement strand
TCCGCGGAAGAAAAACTGTTGCGCGCCATTTTCGGTGAGAAAGCTCGCGATGTCCGCGACTCCTCGCTCTATTTGGAGCACGGTGAAAAAGGCAAAGTCATCGACATCACCATCTTCTCTCGCGAAGCTGGCGACAAATTGCAGCCAGGTGTGCTCAAAAAGATCGTCGTTACGGTGGCCGACCTCCGCAAGATTCAAGCCGGTGACAAACTCGCCGGTCGTCACGGAAACAAGGGTGTTATCTCGAAGATCGTGCCAGTCGAAGACATGCCATTTTTGGAAGATGGAACGCCCGTCGACATCATCTTGTCTCCACTCGGTGTCGTGTCGCGTATGAACTTGGGTCAGATTTTGGAAACCCACCTCGGTCTCGCTGCGAACGCACTCGGATACACGGTGGCAACACCAGTGTTTGATGGCGTGCCAGAAACCACCATCCGCGAAGAGTTGAAGAAAGCCGGCTTCCCAGAATCCGGAAAAATCCCCCTCTACGATGGCCGCACGGGTGATGCCTACGATCACGAACCAACGGTCGGCTACATCTACATGTTGAAGCTGAACCACATGGTCGATGACAAGGTGCACCAACGCTCCATCGGGCCATACTCGCTCATCACGCAGCAGCCTCTTGGTGGAAAAGCACAATTCGGTGGTCAGCGCTTCGGAGAAATGGAAGTCTGGGCCCTCGAAGCGTACGGCGCCGCTCACACCCTCCAAGAAATTCTCACCATCAAATCAGACGACGTTCCTGGCCGCTCCAAAGCGTACGAGGCGATCATCAAGGGCGAGCCAATCCGCAAGGTCAACGTCCCAGAATCCTTCAACGTGTTGGTCCGTGAATTGAAGGGCTTGTGTCTCGATGTCGAGCTCTTAAAAGATGGGAAGCGCATCGAAGAAACGGCTCCTCGTCCAGAACATCTTCGTCCAAAACCAGCCCTCGTGAATGAACCAGAAGAAGAGTGGGGTCCAGCGCCTGCTGATCTCTAATTCACCAACCGTCCAACATCTATATCTATGGCGTTCTTCCAAACCGAGAACATCAAAACGACGGACTTCGATGCCATTCGCTTGCGCCTCGCGTCCCCGGAAACCATCCGCGGTTGGTCCTACGGTGAGATCACCAAGCCTGAGACCATCAACTACCGCACGCAAAAGCCAGAAAAAGGCGGTCTCTTTGCCGAAGAAATTTTTGGGCCATCCAAAGATTGGGAATGTTATTGTGGCAAATATAAAAAGATCCGCTACAAGGGCATCATTTGTGACAAGTGTGGCGTCGAAGTGACGCACTCCCTCGTTCGTCGTGAACGTATGGGTCACATCGAGCTCTGTGCACCAGTCGCGCACATCTGGTTCCTGCGCAGCGTCCCATCCAAGATCGGCACGGTGCTCGATATTACCTTGGGTGCGCTCGAAAAAGTCATCTATTTCACGGCCTTCATCATCACCGACGTAAACGAAGAGTTGCGTAATGCAACCCTCGAACAAGTGCGCGCGGAATACAAAGGCAAGCGCAAATCGATCGAGGCCGAATACGAACGCGATGTCGAACGCTTCCAAAAGCAAGCCGCGGAAAAGCAGATCAAGCAGCAAGAGGCTGGCAAAGAACTTGATCGCATCCAAGGCGTAAAAGAAACCAAGCTCAAAGATCTTGAAGAAGATTTTGGTACGGTCGAAAAGGAACTCAAGGATCTCGAAACGATGACGATCCTTTCCGAAAACGATTACCACGATCTCTCGCTCAAATACGGTCATGTCTTCGAAGCTAAAATTGGCGCTGAAGCCATCGATGAATTGCTCCACAAGATCGACGTGGCCGGCACGATCAAGGTCTTGCAAGCCGATCTCGAAGGCGCATCCGATGCCAAGCACGATCGTTTGATCCGTCGCTTGAAGCTATTGAAGTCTCTCAATGGCACCAAGCTCGAACCACACTGGATGATCTTGAAGGCGCTTCCTGTCATCCCACCAGACCTTCGTCCGATGGTCGCGCTCGATGGTGGTCGCTTTGCTGCTTCCGATCTCAACGATCTCTACCGTCGTGTCATTAACCGTAACAACCGTCTCCGCAAGCTCATGAGCATTGGTGCGCCAGAAGTCATCTGTCGCAACGAAAAGCGTATGTTGCAGGAATCGGTGGATACCCTCCTCAATAACAGTGCTCGCGCCGGTAAGACTCTCTTCACCGCTGGTGATCGCCGCAAGCTCCGCTCGCTCTCCGACATGTTAAAGGGTAAGCAAGGTCGCTTCCGTCAGAACTTGCTCGGTAAGCGCGTGGACTATTCTGGTCGTTCCGTTATCGTGGTTGGTCCACACCTCAAACTCGACCAGTGTGGTCTGCCAAAAGATATGGCCATGAAGCTGATTAAGCCATTGGTGATCGGTCGCATTATCCGCGATGAGCTTGCTCATAACGTCAAAGCTGCCGAGCGTTTGATCCAAGATTCCGCCAAAGAGGTGTGGGACATTTTGGAAGAAGTCATCAAAGATCGCTACGTGATGCTTAACCGCGCTCCAACTCTGCACCGCTTGGGTATCCAGGCGTTTAAGCCACAGTTGGTCGAAGGTTTGGCTATCCAACTGCACCCACTCGTGTGTACGGCCTTTAACGCCGACTTCGACGGAGACCAAATGGCTGTCCACGTGCCACTCTCCGATAACGCTCAGAACGAAGCACACACTCTCATGGCCGCTAGCCGTAACATTCTTAAGCCTTCGTCGGGTGAACCGGTCATCAACCCCGTGCAAGACATGGTGCTTGGTTGTTACTTCTTAACTCAGGTGCACGATGGTAAAAAGGGTGAGGGTATGGTCTTTAGTGGTCCAGACGAAGCCTTCTTGGCTTACGATCACGGGGTGGTCGATTTGCAGGCTAAAATTAACGTGCGCATGAAGGTTGGTGAAATGGAGCCAACGATCATCGAAACTTCGGTTGGTCGTTTGCGCTTCCAGGAAATTGTGCCTCCTGCTCTTGGTATTGTGAACAAAACCATGAAGAAGCGCACACTCAGTGATCTTCTCGCTGTGTGTTTGGAGCAACTTGGACCTGCCGAAACCGTGGCTCTGGCCGACCGTATCAAGGATATCGGTTTCGAGGCTGTAACGATCTCTGGTGTGTCTATCGCTGCCGAAGATATGTTAGTACCAGCCGAACGTGGTCAGCTTATCGACGAAGCTAACGAAAAGGTTAAGGCCATCAACAACCACTACTGGCAGGGTCTCATGACTGCCGACGAACGTTACAGTCATGCCATCCGCGTGTGGGCTAAGGCCAAGAACGAAATCTCGGCTGTACTCGTGCAGGAATTCCTCCGCTACCCAGAAAACGACATTACCTACGTGATCGACTCGGGTGCTCGTGGTAACTGGGGTCAGGTCACGCAGCTCGCCGGTATGAAGGGTTTGGTGGCTAACCCATCTGGTCGCACCATCGAACTTCCCGTGCAAAGTAACTTGAAAGATGGTTTCTCCGTACTGGAGTACTTCATCGCTACTCACGGTGGACGCAAAGGTAAGTCCGACACCGCTCTTAAGACCGCCGAAGCCGGTTACCTCACTCGTCGTTTGGTGGATGCCGTCCAAGACATCATCATCCGCGAAGATGACTGTCTCTCCATGGAAGAGCACTTGATTACCCGCAAGGATAGCGAGCGCATTGGTGAAAAGTTTGAAGTCCGCGTCTTCGGTCGCACACTCGCTGCCGATGTCAAAATGGATGGTAAGACCATTGCCAAGCGTAACCAGGAAATCGATGCCGATCTCATTTTGGAACTCAACAAGCACAAAGTGCCAGAGGTGCCAGTACGCTCCGTGATGGCCTGCCGCACTCGTGGCGGTATCTGTATGCGCTGCTACGGCCGCGATCTCAGTAACAACAAGTCGGTCCAGATTGGTACTCCAGTTGGTATCATTGCCGCTCAGAGTATCGGTGAACCTGGTACACAGCTCACCATGCGTACGTTCCACATGGGAGGTGTTGCCGAAGGAGCCGATATTACGCAGGGTCTCACCCGTGTGGAAGAACTCTTCGAAGCCCGTTCACCTCGTACGCCAGCCACTCTCTCCGATATCACTGGTCGCATCAAAGTTAGCCACCAGGGTGGTAAGACTACCGTACTCGTGATCGCCGAAGAACCAGGTGAAGACACCTACATCCTCCCTGCTGGTTACCAGATCCTGGTAAAGAAAGGGGACGAAGTCGAAGAGCGCGGCATTATTGCTAAATCTTCCACCGATAAGTCCGTTCTTAAGGCTACGATTGCCGGTAAAGTCTCGCACACCGAACGCGGTATCATTCGTGTTCGTCACCGCGAAAGCCAGGAACGCACGTACGAATTCGGTCCACGCGAATCTCTCTTGGTCAAATCTGGAGCCGTGGTCGAAGCTGGTCAGCCACTCAACGCCGGTCACTTCAACCTCCAGGAGCTCTTGGAAAAGAAGGGGACGTACGCTGTACAGAACTACGTTGTTCAAGAAGTTCAGCACATCTACGCTTCGCAGGGTCAAACCATTAATGATAAGCACTTGGAAATCATTGTGAAGAAGATGTTCAGTAAAGTCCGCGTGATCGACGCCGGTGACACGAACTTCTTGCCTGGTGAGACAGCCGACCTCGGCGAACTTCTCCTCGAAAACGACCGTGTTCGCAAGGTAAAGGGCAGCGAGGCTACCTTTGAGCAGTTGCTCCTTGGTATCACCCGCGTGGCCTTGGCTACCGATTCTTGGCTCGCTGGTGCTTCCTTCCAGGAAACCATCCGTGTGCTCGTAGAAGCCGCTACTACTCGCCGTATCGATTTGCTCCAAGGTCTCAAGGAAAACGTCATTATCGGTCGCCTTATTCCTACTGGAGAAATCTACCGCAACCGCTTTATTTCCCAGGATGCCCCCGCTGAGTCCGAGTAATCGGCTTTACAGCAACCCTTCCTCTCCGTACACTCTCCCAGCTTATGCCTACAATTAACCAGCTCGTCCGTCGTTCCCGCCGCCAAAAGCGCGCCAAGTCCAAAGCTCCAGCTCTCCAGAGCACATGGAATGCTTTGAACTTCACTTCTACGCCATCCAATAGCCCATTCAAGCGTGGTGTATGCGTAAAAGTAACGACCATGACACCTAAAAAGCCTAACTCCGCTTTGCGTAAAATCGCCCGTGTTCGCCTCACTAACGGTAACGAAGTAAAGGCCTACATCATGGGTGAGGGTCACAACCTCCAAGAACACAGCGTGGTCTTGGTGCGTGGTGGTCGTGTTAAAGACTTGCCAGGTGTACGTTACCACATCGTTCGCGGTATTCTCGACACCGAAGGTGTGCGCGATCGTAAGCAGGGCCGTTCGTTATACGGTGCCAAGAAGCCAAAAAAGTAATTTAGTATTCACTCCTCACTTCACTTTTACACTACTGTCCCATGGCTAAGCCGGTTAAAGTCTACATCCCACAGGGTTCCGATCTCCTCCAGGAGAAGTTCATCAACTGCTTGATGAAGCAAGGTAAGAAGGTTACGGCTCGCCGTATCTTCGCCGATGCTCTTGAGGTTATTAAAACCCGCACCAAAGAGCCACCAGCCGAAGTATTCA
>CAZLUF010000066.1:0-1326 GCA_964562645.1 uncultured Candidatus Peribacteria bacterium | reverse complement strand
GTATTCAGCAAGGCTCTCTTGAACGTCACTCCGCTCGTTGAGGTTCGTCCTAAGCGCGTGGCTGGCTCGGTGTATCAGGTACCGGTCGAAGTGACCCCAAAGCGCCAAACAGCTCTTTCGATCCGCTGGATCCTCGATGCTGCTCGTGCTCGTAAGGGTGTGCCTATGGCTCACAAGTTGGCTTTGGAACTCCTCGATGCCTCGGCAGATCAGGGTTCGGCCATTAAAAAGAAGCAAGATGTCATTAAAATGGCTCAGGCTAACAAGGCCTTCGCTCACTTGGCCAAGGCTGCGTAATTGTAGCTTTCCTTATTGCTATCAAAACTCCGCTTCGGCGGAGTTTTTTTGTTGATTTTTTTATGTGCTTTCCATACTCTCGGCGCCCTTATGAGCACTCCTCGTTCTGCCGCAGACTTTGTGGATACATTCCGCGAAAGTGGTGATTTACCACCGCGCGTAGCTAAAGTTGTAGAAGATATTATTGCCGATTACGGTATTGATACGCATGCAATTGTGACAAGCTACTTAGAAGAAGTGTTGGTGGCAGGTACCGAGATCCACTCCAGGCGTATCGCTCGTCATGTACGTCGTCGCTTGGTGCGTTTACTGGAGCTATCCCACGAGAGCCCGGCACAGGTCAGACGTCACCGCTGGCAGGCTGAAGATCTTGATCCCGGGCAAGAGAATGCCATCCGGGCACTTGAGGATGTGCATTTAGTCATTTGAATGATATTGTGACAAACGCATAAAAAGTGTTATGGTGTACATACGTGGCGGCAATCCGTTGCTACGAGACCTCTGCTCATTGGAAGGGCAATGATGAAGTTGATTCACTGGAGATTGATTGTGTTGGCGACCTCGGTCGTCACAGAGTTGATCATGTGGGATCCAAGCCTTGGAGCCTTGACGATCTTCTTGTGTGCCGTGGCAGCTGTGTTCTTTACAGCTCATGCGGTGCTCAAGATCTTCTTCAAGAGAAAATATCCAGATGAGACAGTGGGTGAGCTGCGGGCAGCTGGGCAATTCACGCTCGGCTTTGCGGTCATCATCCTCCTCTTCTTTATCATCAAGTGAGTAGTGCCGAGATTCATCTCGGAAACAACACCTCAGGGTTCTGCCTTGGGGTGTGTTTAACGGGCAGTGCTTTGGGTTTCATCTTCTATTTCGCCCACCAGTTCTTCGAGCACATCTTCTAGGGTAATCATGCCCTGGGCTGTGTTATTTTGCATAACGATGGCCACTTGAGCTTGAGCTTGGCGCAGGATGTTTAGGAGTTCATCGCACCGAATAGCGGCGGCACTGTTTATCACGGGACGGATGAGGTTT
>CAZLUF010000065.1:0-7017 GCA_964562645.1 uncultured Candidatus Peribacteria bacterium | reverse complement strand
AGGTTTGCGCGCCACGGGGGGTGAAGGGGCGGTCGAGCACTTTGCTTCATTTCAATCTTGGATACTCTTAATTTGGCTGACTACTAAAGCTAGTGCTGCTCGACGGTAAGCGATTGGCGCGCAGGCGTTTTGGTTACTTTTTTGCTGGAAAAAGTAACAATACAATCAATCCAAGTACTAATGTTTTACTTGTCCTGACAAAGAAAGGGAATAGTCCTCTCATAAAACAGAAGAGTATCTCCATTACTTACGAATTCTCATGCTGACGTAAAGCCGCCAACTGCGATTGGTTTAGGATACTAATCAGTTCTAAATCACTGGCAGCCTTAGCTGCGGCCAGCGATCCAAATTTCTTAAAGAGTTCCTGCATAGTTTTTTCGCCAATACCAGGTATATCAATCAAGGCAGATTTTGTCAGGCTGGCCTTGGCTCGCTTTTCGCGGTGTCTGTTACTAAAGCGATGAGCTTCGTCACGCAGGCGCATGAGTAGAAATTTAGCTGGTGAATCCTGGCGGAAAATAATGGCATCGCTGCGGCCGGGTACAAACACTTCTTCCTCGCGTTTAGCGAGACCAATAATCGGTAGATCAATATTCATTTCTTTCATCACTTTACATACGGCGTTGAGCTGGCCCTTACCGCCGTCGATCACAATAAGATCTGGCCTGCTACCGAGCGATGGATCTTCTTTCTGCTTGGCAAAGATGTAGACGAATATCACCATTTGTTGCTCTGGCTCTACACCCTGGTTCCATTCGCTTAGCTTCTTTTCTAGTACTGGCGGTGGAGTCTGTACTGGCTGAAAACCTAGCTCGGCGTAATAGTCTGTGAGACTTGCGCGGCAAGCGAGGTATACTTTGCCTTTTTTGGCACGCGTCAAAAGTGTCCGAACAAGAACATGGCCCAGACGATGTTCGCGATAGTCTGGATGAACCCAGAGTGAACGAATGGTGCGAATGCCTTCGTAGTCGATCATTCGGCAGAAGCCGATGATATCTTCTGCTTTTCTGGCCACCACATAATCGCCATATGCAATATCATCTCGTGCGATGTGGTGCTCGGTCGAAAGTGCTTCTAGTACTGGTTGATCAGCCTTGCGGGCTTTGGTTACGGTAATCTGTTCTGCCTTTAAGCGTGCCAGTACTGTCCGTACATTCTGATCAAAGTACTTGAGACGTCGTCGTAGTACTTCTTGCAGGCTCCGGTAATCGTCTACTTCACCTTCTTGCAAAGTTTTAATGGTGAACATGCGGTACTGATCACTGCTGGCTTCGCCGTTGATAGCTACCACCATACTCCCGACCGTATCAATACCGGCAAAGTGAGAAATATCGTAAGCCTCGATACGTTTAGGTGGAGACTCTAATTTAAGTTGTGACTGCAAACCGCCTAAGGCCAACACGCGGTTTTGTTCCTCTGCCTCCCAGCGCTTAGCTTCTTGCTCGGCTTTACTACGGGCATTTTTTTCGGCGAGTTCTACCAAATGTGATTTACGACCACGCTCCGGCACCAGCAGTTTTACGTTCGTGCCGCGCTTGGCGGTGAGCCAGTCTTGTAGCTCTTGATGATCGGTAACAGTGGCACTCAGCAGGATACTGGGAGGCACTTCGTGCTCGCTGTAAAACTGTGTAATAAATTGCGTGAGGATATCCGAAATTTCGTCGCTGGCGGTTGGCACAATAAATTGGGCTTCGCCGATGATACGGCCGGTGCGGCGGTGCAGAATGACCACAAACGCGCGTTCGCTCAAAAGCTCTACACCTAAGACATCGGCATCTTCGCCAGTGGCATCGATGGCGAGTTGTGCCTCTTGCTCGCGCTGAATTACTCGGATGTGGTCGCGATACTGCGCCGCTAACTCAAACTGTTTTTGGAGCGCAGCTTCTTTCATCTTTTCTTGTACTAGAGCATGTGCCGCAGCCGTGTCGCCCTGCAGGTATCGTATGATTGGAGTAATACATTCTTGTGCATATTGCTCTGCGGAAATGAGTCCGATGCATGGAGCCTTACACTGGCCGATGTGATGATCCAGACAGGGGATGGGGCGATCGGGATTGCTACATTCCATCTGCAAGGGAATAGTGGCAGTGGGGCTTGGCGCAGCAACGGGAACAATCCCCATTTTGCAAGTACGGTAACCGTAGAGTTTGCGGAGGAGATCGAGAATTCCGTTGAGTTCTTCGCTCCGAGTGTAGGGGCCAAAGTATTTAGCTCCATCGCTCTGCCATTTACGAACGGTTTCGATGCGGGGATAGGGGAGCCGCAGATCAATGCGAACGTAGAGATAATTTTTATCATCTTTCATGAGTACGTTGTATTTGGGCTTCATCTCTTTGATCAAATTCGTTTCTAGCATCAGTGCTTCTAGCTCGGTATTGGTGACGGTGACATCAAAATCCACAATCTGCTTTAAGAACGCCTGTCGCCAGGGGCCGTGGCCAGCCTTATTGGGTGCCACGTAGTTCCGCAGACGATTACGAAGATTTTTAGCTTTGCCGACATATAAAATATCTCCGGCACTATCGCGCCAGCGGTAAATGCCGGGGCCAGTGGGTGCTTTGGCTACCTGAGCCCGAAGTTTTCGCATCTCCTCCTCTCGGCCGGTGTTCTCTAGCTCTTTAGCCATAGGTGCTAGTGGCAAGTGTAGCGGATTTTTGAGGAATGGTTCAGATGTGGCTTACCTAAGCCAAATGTATTTTTTTACATATACTTGCTATTTTAGTCAAATAGTTGTAAATTATCCCACTTCACTTCTTGTCTATGACCAAGACGCCCGTTCGTCAGGCTACGACATCGTTGGTGCTGTTGCTCACAATTGTGAGTGCAGTGTGGTATGGAGTGATGCTATTTAACCCGCTCTATGTGGGCCACCCAGTGGCGTACTTATTGCTTCAGTTGGCTGAGCTACTGGGCATGTTTCAGTTACTTGGGGCTTGGCTTTCGATTCTTATTGCGCCGCAACCTGCCGAATCGTATCAGGTCTTTGCCACGAAGCATGCCTTACAAAAGCATCACAAATTGGCCGGACGGGTAGTGGTGTTTGTGCCTGTAGCAGGTGAACCGTTGGAAATTATTCGGCAGACGCTCCTTGCCGCTCGCGATATGCGCGTGACGCACCGTACCGTTGTGCTCGATGACGGTCGCTCCACCGATGTGCGTGATTTAGCGCGTCAGTTGGGCATTGAGTATCTCAGTCGCGATACGCGCCAGGGCTGGAAAGCGGGCAACATCAACTTTGGGCTGGCGCACGTGCCGTCGGACTTCTTTGCGATTATCGATAGTGATTTTATCGCCAAGCCAGAGTTCTTAGAGGAACTATTGGCACCTATGCTAGTGGATAGCGAATTGGCTTTTGTGCAGGCCCCGCAAGTGTATGGAAACGAAGAGAATTTTGTGGCCGGCGGTAGTAGCCAAAGTCAGCTCACCTTCTATCGTCATTTGCAGTCAGCCAAAAATTCATTCAACAGTGCCTTTTCCGTAGGTACCAACGTAGTGTTTAGAACTAGTGCTGTCATGGAAATTGGCGGTATGTACGACAAGGCTCCCTCCGAAGATATTTGGACATCGGTGCTCTTGCACGAGCGGGGTTGGAAGTCTTTTTACACGCCAAAAGTGTTAGCCATTGGTTTGGCACCGGAGAGCTTTGAGGTGTACTTCCGCCAGCAATTTCGCTGGGCTAAAGGTGGGTTTGAGGTTTTGCTCGATCGCATGCCACTCTTCTCGCGACGCCTCACGCTCGATCAGCGCCTGCAGTACTTCCACACTACCTCACACTTTTTGACCGGCTTTTCGGTTCTGACGTTCTTCATTTTGCCACTGCTCTATGTGTATTTTGGCTGGAAGCCATTACAACTGCCTAGTGCCAACGTGTGGTTAATGCATTTTGCTCCGTACTACATCCTCACTTTCCTCACCACTGCTCATTTGATGGGGGCGTTTCCTCGTTGGAGAGCGATTGTGGTTTCTATGTCGGCGTTCCCGTATCACTTGGCCGCGGTACTCGGTGCTCTGTTTGGATTCGAAATGCGCTGGCGAGCTTCTGGTGCTATTCGACGTAACATCGATTACATCAAGAGCGTGGCTCTCCATATTTTACTCCTTCTCTTATCGCTGGGTGCAGTACCCGTACTTTACTTTACCGATCGTGGGGATCCCTATGTTATGGGCATGATGACGTTCTGGCTGTGTCTCAATAGTCTTGTACTCTTCTCTATTTGCAAGCGTGCTATTCCCAAGCATGCCCAGTATTCCACAGCAGATCTTTCGGTTTCACTTCCTGCTCTTGCCTAATTTTGTATGCGTAAATCTTCCATCTTCATTCTGTTCGCCATCTTTCTGGTTTTCGTCTCTATTCAAGGCTGGGTAATGGCTAAGAAATTTTCGACGCCAACTACCTTTACCGCTGTAGAGGCTACAATCATGGGGCGTGTAGTAGAGGTGCGTACACCACTACAGGGTACGCTTTTGGAAATGAGCGTCGAAGAAGATCAGCGCGTGCGGGTTGGCGATCCGTTGTTCACGATCGTACCAGCACCACTCCTGGTACGCATTGGAGTAGTGAGCGATGCAGAGCCAATTGTTATCCGTGCACCTCGTTCTGGGATCGTTAATGATATCCATACTACCGAAGGTGGTGTGGTTCAGGCTGATCAACTGTTAGCCAAAATTGTCGATAACTCTATGAAGGAAATTTTTGTGCAGGCCAAAGTGAATGTGCAGCCATCGGATGTCAGCAAAATTCAGCCGCTTCTTAAAGCCAACGTACAAGCTCGGTTCCTCAATAATGGTGAGTCACTTCCAGCTGTCGTGAGTTCTGTGGATCCGGTGTACGATGCCAATCACAGTACGCTAGACGTGCGTTTGCGATTTTTGGAGCACGTGCCCGAAATCGCAGATTTAGGTGTAGGGCTACCGGTTAATGCATCTTTAGAAATGGATGCCGAGACGAATCCTACACCGGTACAAAAGCTACTCAGTTTCTTCCTACCGACTTCGCAAGCCGAGCGGTAATATCACTCTATGCAATATTCACGATATCCGTCGGCACTGTTCGGCGTAGTTCTCCTATGCAGTTCATCGTTGGCTATGGCCGCCAGCCCTATTGTGAGTGATCAAACTCGCCTAGGCACGTTGCCTGGCAATGTAGTGAATGCCTATGCCTTGCCGGCTGGTCGTAAAGCTCCTATCTCTACCAACCGCTGGTGGACGTACAATCCTATGGATGCGTGGCCAACACCGCTGCACGCCTGGCCACTAGTGGTGAATCTACAGGCCGATGGCGTGCTCGTACGGGCACCAGTACCACTCGTGGCAGGTAAGGCCATTATGTCCGATCATCGCGATATTATTCGTCTATTCCCGCGAGATCGTAACGGTGTGCGTGCAGATCCTATTGGCAGTGGCGATTGGGATGTTAGTTTTAGAACAACCGATGCAGTGGGGGCTAAACTCTACGATGCCACTCTCGTACAAGGTAGTCCTTTTGCCTGGTTCGAAGTGCAGAATCGTGAGTGGGGAATTGCCATTCCGGCTGGTACGACTACAAAGATCATTGCCTGCCCAGCGGCGTGTGGCTCGGCATTGTTAATCACGGCCCCAAAAACTACCTATCTTATCACTTCCTCCCAGGCCAATAGTTTTGTGGTACAAGGCAGTGATGTACGTATGAACTTTACAAGTTCCGCTACTTTTTCAGTCGCCGTCGTGGCTCCAAGTGCTGATCCTCAAGTGTATTTACCGTATGCATTAAAAATTGTACGTGGCACAAAGGCGACATACGCGGTCGAAAATTCTCGTGTTGTTACTACATACAGTTATCCTTTTGAAACACTGGTGGGCATTTTGCCGCATCAGTACACACAGCTGACGCTAGCGCCTCCAAACGTTGGCGTGTACTCCACCACGCACGGACACATTTTATTAGCTCGAACTAAAACGTTTACGACAGCGCTACCACGTCCTACGGTGATGCCTGGTGTACCCGGTAACGATACTTTGGCTAACGATGCAGCACTTATTGGCCAACTCCGGGCCGATGTGCAGGAGAATCTACCTCTCTCTGGTGATATTTACGGAGCTGCTAAAGATATGCTCCGCAAGGCTAACGTGGCCGAAGTGGCCGAAGCCATGGGCGATACAGCATTGCGCGATCAAGCCTTGAGCCAAGTGCGCGAACACCTGACAGATTACTGTACTGCCAGTAGTGGTAATGATCCGCGTTACTTTGCTTACGACTCACGTGCCGGCGGCATGATTGCGTTGCCAGTGGCTTTTGGTAGTGAACACTATAATGATCATCACTTTCACTACGGGTATGTCATTCGTACAGCGGCGATTTTGGGGCGTTTCGATGCTCAGTTTACGGCGCAGTACGGTCAGTGTATTCGTTTACTGATTCGAGATATTGCTAATACAGATCCGCGCGACGGGCTCTTTCCACGTCTACGGCACTTTGATGTCTTTACTGGACACAGTTGGGCGGGTGGTATGACAAGTTTCGGCGATGGTAATAATCAGGAATCGACCTCCGAAGCCATGCAAGCCTGGTACGGTATTGCTATGTTCGGCCGTGTCACGGGCGATAAGGCGCTCGAAGATTTGGGTACCTGGTTATTGGCTCAAGAAAAGCAATCGACTCGTACGTACTGGCTCAATGCGAATCCAGGTGCAAAAACTCTCCCAAAATCTTTTGGGTACCCCATGATCTCCATTCTGTGGGGTGGTAAGTCCGACTATGCCACATTCTTCGATGGTTCCGACGGGGCTATTCGCGGGATCCAATTCTTTCCGGTTTCTCCAGCTCTTTTTGGCGTAGTTGATCGCGATGTGGCTAGTCGTATTATTTCACCTACAGCTGCAACGGCCGATGCGGGTGGTATTTGGAAATCGGCACTACAAATGGCTCTTTCCATTTCGCCAGTCTCAGAACCAACCGTGGCCGCTGGTACCAAAATCGATTTTGTCTACAGTCGTAGCTTTGTTAATTTTTGGCAGAAAGCCCTGGCCAGTATTGGCGAG
>CAZLUF010000064.1:0-7122 GCA_964562645.1 uncultured Candidatus Peribacteria bacterium | reverse complement strand
CAGTCGGTAGAGCGTCGGTCTCCAAAACCGAAGGTCGTAGGTTCGATCCCTACAGTGCCTGCCATGAACCACTCGCTTTGCTCGGGTACATGGCAAGCCATGTATTCTAAATACACACAGAAGGTAGCAGGCTTGTGGTGAGCTTGTCTTTGTGATGTTTTTCACTTTTTAGTAAATTTTTTTACATGCCTAATGTTAGGGTAAAAATAAAACCCCCTCCGTCTCCGAAGGGGGTCTTGAATAGTACGGAAGAATTACGCAGCGGGTGTTGGAGTTGGAGCTGCAACTGGGGCAGCAGCAACTGCTGGTTGGTTCATAATGGAGCGACCAAGTGTAATCATGGCTACCATCATGATGGCCGAAACAATCTCGCCCAGTACGGACCGCAAAATACCGCCGATTAACATGCCGAACATGCCTAATACCACGCCGATGACGATGCTGGCGACTGCTAACAGAAGACCGAAGGCTAGGCCTACTACTAAGATAGTTGGCCAGCTGCTACTAGTTTTAGCATAACTGAGTGAGGCACTCTCCATAACGCCTTTACCTTGTTCTAGCATGTAAATGGGGGCCAAGATAAAACGCGGAGCCAAGAAAATAGCGATAATAATGCCAATAAACGGAATCCAAACGAAGCTGCGCAGAGCGATCCAGAGACCAAGTAAAAAGAGAGGCCAAGCCCACTTGAGCGACATGTTAAGAGTTTCCTGAACATCTTTGAGTCCTTTTACGGCAATAAGCGTGTAGTACGCGCGGGCGACTACTCCAATAATCATGGCAATGATAAATGTGAGCCCTGCTCCTGCTGCTAGGCCGCCGAGCATACCACCTGTTACGCCTGTGGCTTTCATGCCATCGCCTACAAGATTACGAGCCATTTCGGCAGCCTGTTCGTCTGTCATACCTGCCATGTCACCGCGTTCCATGCGGTTACCTAGGTCTTCCATTTTTTTACCCCACTCCTCGGCACCCTGCCCCATCATGCCAGTTTTTTCACCGAGCATGGCTGCTTGTCGACCTACAAGTGCGTACGATGTCGCCCAAGTGAGCCCGCCAAAGATAATGGCGCCCAGTAAAATTGGCTGTAAGTGTTTCTGTACAAAATCGACGGTTCCATGAATGGTGTTAGAAAGACTAGGACCTATGGAGAGAGACATAAAATATAGGAAAGGTGCCAATAGTGTAGGCCTACAGAGGGAATAGGGAATAGAGAATATGGAAAAAGGAAGTGAATGGGGTGTATCCCCTCTTCAGCATTCCTTGCTCCATATTCAACGTTCGTAATTACAGAGCCTTTGTCAGTGCCTCATCATGATCACTTATCTCCAATAGATTTTGAATCTTGTGCGAGCATTACGCTGCTGGTTTTGGAGTTGGAGCAGGGGCAGCAACAGGTTGGTTTATAATAGATCGACCAAGAGTGATCATAGCGACTATCAGAGTGGCAACAATCAATTGGATACTTATGGCGTCTAAAAGAAAACCGATTGATGTGCCGACAAATAGATATATTGGCTGTTTAAGTTTAGTAATCAGGAACGTGCCGATCGATGAGTTAAGCATAAAAATTGCCGTGCTCATGATTGCCCCTAGGGTCATCGTGCCAATACCAATCGTTAGGCCCACTACTAAGATGCGCAATACATTATTTTTAGTCTTAGCGTAACTTAAGGATGCACTTTGCATTATTCCCTTGCCCTGTTCGATCAAATAGAGTGGGGCAAGTACAAAACGCGGTGCCAGGAAAAATGCTATTAAAGGACCTATTGATGGAATCCAAATAAAACTGCGTAGCGCAATCCAGAGGTTTAAGAAAAACACGGGAACAGCCCACCTAAGAGAAAGCTTTAGAGTTTCCAATACACTTTTGGGTTCTTTAACAGCAATGAGCACGTAGTACGTAGTGCTTACTAAAGCAAAAGCTGCGAAAACAATAGCTCCGATCAGTATTAGGTTAAATATAGCCATACCTTCGGCGTTGGGGTCTCTGGGCTTGCTAATATCAATAGCATCCTGTTGCACCTGCTGGACCTGCTGATTCACTGGTGTGTCCATGCCTTTCTTTTGCATGTCACTCGTGCTGATAAGCCACTTCGGCACAGTAGTGTCCAATCCTATTTGTATCACTGCTATGAAGCCGAATGGTGCCCAAGTAATGGAACCAAAAATAATAGCGCCAAGGAGAATAGGCCGTAGATGTGTTTGCAAATAATGAACCGTTTGAGACAGGGTATCTGTAAGACTCTGGCCGATACTGGGAGTAGTCATGAGAGTGAGAAAGGGCAAAGATAGTTTAGACCTAGAGAGAACAGATGGAATAGGGAATTCAAACCGAAAACAATGTCACCCTGAGCGTAGTCGAGGGTGACATTGTTCTGTTGTGTTTTTTTACAGAGCCTTTGTCAGTGCCTCAATGCGATCGCACACTTCCCACTTTACATTGGTATCCTCGCGGCCCATGTGGCCGTAGGCTGCCAATTGGCGGTACTGAGGCTTTAAGAGATCTAAGTCGCGAATAATGGCTGCGGGGCGCAGATCAAACACTTTCTTTACGGCGTTTTCCAAAGTGCGATCGTCGGTTTTGCCAGTGCCAAACGTATCCACACGGATCGAAACCGGAGCGGCCACGCCAATGGCATAGGCCACTTGCACCTCGCATTTGCGAGCCAGGCCAGCTTTAACAATGTGCTTGGCCACCCAACGGGCAGCATAGGCAGCGCTGCGGTCTACCTTACTGGGGTCTTTACCAGAGAACGCTCCCCCGCCATGGCGGCTATAGCCACCGTAGGTATCCACAATAATTTTGCGGCCGGTGAGCCCGCAGTCGCCTGGAGGGCCACCGATAACGAAGCGACCAGTGGGGTTAATGTAGAACAAGGTATCTTTGGTGAGGTACGTACCGCACACTGGTTCAATAATGTGCTTTTTGATATCGCGGCAGATCTGTTCGTGGCTCACCTCTTCGGCATGCTGGGTCGAGATCACAACGGTCTGCACGCTCTTAGGTCGGCCGTCGTTATCGTACTCAATGGTTACTTGGCTCTTGCCATCGGGGCGCAGATAATTGAGTCCGTTGGCCTTGCGCACATCACTCAATTTTTTGGTGAGCTTGTGAGCTAGGCTGATCGGTAATGGCATCAATTCTGGTGTTTCGTCGCAGGCGAATCCAAACATCAAGCCCTGGTCACCAGCGCCTTGTTCTTTAAACAGGCCTTCGCCTTCGGTCACACCTTGCGAAATATCTGGGCTCTGTTCGCCTACCGAAACCACTACTGCACAGGCCTTGTGATCAAAGCCAAAAATGCCATCATTATAGCCAATTTGTTCAATGGTCTTGCGGGCTACTTCGGCCATAGGGATGTACGTGTTCGTCTTAATTTCGCCGGCTACTACTACCAAGCCGGTAGTGGCCAAGCATTCGCAGGCTACGCGCGAGGCGGGGTCTTTGCTGAGGGCGTAATCCAGAACGGCGTCCGAAATTTGGTCACACAGTTTATCGGGGTGACCCTCTGTCACCGATTCGGAAGTAAATAACGAGGACATAGAATATTGGGAAGAAATACAGAAACACCTCGTCCCGGGGCGAGGAAGTAGCGACTAAACGTGAGTGCTATCGTTCCCCTTACGGGGCTGGATCCCACTTACTCCGCGGGGGAGAGTTGGGGGGCGCATCAATCGGGCCAGTTCCCTTTGCGCCACTCTGGATAGGACGGTGGTGTAGCCGGAGTGTAGCAATGTTGTTTGTGGTCGCAACTGTACAATTCCCTGGAATAGAATTCTAAAAACAAGAACAGTATTTGTTCTTGGCTTTCTTTATTCATTATTCCATATTCTTTATTCTCTGATTTAATTTCCTCTTAACTCTTACTGCTCTATACTCCCCCTAATGCCTAACCTGTCCACCTCCACACCATTTAGCTTCATTCTGTTTGGAGCCTCGGGAAATTTGGCCAAGCTCAAAATTTATCCGGCTATTTACACGTTGGCACTCAAAAAACGTTTACCAGAACAGTATGCCATTGTGGGGTTTGCGCGCACCAAAATGGAGCGCGATGAATTTCGAAAGTTAGTGGAGGAATCGATCAAGGCTGACATGCCCGAGGTTAATGCCAAGGTGCTGAAAGATTTACTGAGCCATGTCCACTATCATCAGGGTGCCTACGATCAACCCACGGATTTTGCACAGCTGCGAGATCGTTTGAAAATGTTGGAAGAAGGCTGGCAAAACAGCGTTCGGGTGGCCTACCTCAGCATTCCCCCGCAGGCGTTTTCGGCTGTGATTACTAATTTATCTGGGCAAGGCGTCAAAGCCGAAGGTCAGGAATTTCGTTGTATTGTCGAAAAGCCCGTGGGCCATAATTCAGTTACGGCGCAGGCTTTGCAGCAGGAGCTCTATCAATCGTTTAAAGATGAGGAGGTCTATTTTCTCGATCACTACTTGGGTAAGGAGGCAGTACGTAACGTCTACTATTTGCGATATGCCAATCCACTCCTGGAGCGCTTATTTAAAACGTCGCTCATTCATCATGTAGAAATTTCAGCTAAAGAATCAGTGGGGCTAGAGGGCCGGGCCGGCTACTTCGATTCCACCGGAACGTTTCGCGATATGTTCCAGAGCCACCTACTTATGGCGGCTTGTTTACTCACCATGGAAATTCGCGAAACCGAAGCTGGTGTGCGCGATGCCCGTTTACATGCGCTCAAACAACTCTATTTACCGCCAGCTACGTCGCTCGACGATGTGGTGATTCAGGGGCAATACACTGGTGGTACGGCGCGCGATGAGCGCGTGGTGGGGTATTTGGAAGAAGATGGTATCGATCTCGGTTCGCGCACGAACACTTTTGCTTGTTTAAAGCTCATGAGCCGCGAAGCTCGGTGGCAGGGCGTTCCTTTTTTCCTTCGATCCGGTAAGCGCTTGGGTAAAAAAGAGACACGTATCTCCATTCAATTCAACGAGCCGCACAGTGTGGGCGAAGGGAGTAGTCCAAACCGATTAGATATCATTCTGCAGGGCGAAGCGGGCATGCGCATGCATTTGCAAACCAAACTCGGTGGCTCGGAGCCAAAATTCCGTCCACTGATTCTCGAAGATCCACTCGTCTGTATGGGCGACTGTTTGCCCGAACACGGTGTGCTTATTTTAGAGGCGATTCGTGGCAAAACGCATTGGTTTTTGCACCGCGACGAAGTGCTCACATCGTGGCGACTGGTTGATCCTGTGCAGGCGCATTTAGAAAAGCTCGATACGCCGCTTTACTCATACCACGCTGGCAGCACGGGCCCAGACGAAGCCGATCAATGGATCGAGAGGCACGGAGCGCACTGGTTTAACTGATCTGCGGCTTTTATTTTACAAGCAACGCTTGGATATTTTTTGGTACGCACTCGGTTGTGAGTAGCGCTTCGATGAATCGATACGAAGAAGATTGAAATCGAATAGTGCGCGTATCAGTTGGAATCACAAATTGTACGCTGTGGAATAACCACCAGACATCAACTTTTGCCTCGGTAATGTTAGACCATGGAATCAGAATCGGTAGATGTCCTGGTAGGAATGAACCGGGAATTCGTATGTGCAACCCAGCGCGCGATATACCTATGCGAAGGCAGTTATTGTATTGCACCCACCCCAAACTGCCCGATGCGAGTAACCAATTCACAGAATCTGTGGTGGTTGTGGTATCGGGGTAGTGTTCAGTTAGCGTTTTCCAGCCACCAGCCCAGGCTAAAAAGTGGCTAAGTAGATACAAACCTAAGCCAATACCGGCCAACCAGGCTATGGCCATGAGTGGTATCTCTACAGCGGGCATGTATGTAGTTTATACCCATCTAGTCAGCATTTTATAGGTACAAATCGATGCTTTTGCTATATTTGACAAATATTAATAATTGTTTAATATTCATACTATGAAATACCAGGCAGAAGTCGTAGATAGCTTTACGCCTCAGTTGTATCAGCAGTACATGCAAATGCGTGCGCGAAATGTACGCCAGCCAGTTCAACCGATGCCCTTGCGTCCAGGACCCCTGACGTTGGTGGCCACACACTTGAGTGCACACACCCCCGAGTTAAATGTACAGGCTCGCTTGCTCCAGGAGCGTTTAATGCAGTCAGGCCTAATGCATCAGGTATTTGCCATCTCTCCAGATACTCCCTATGCCGAGCCGTTTGTTGATGGAGTGGCGTTGCAATGCTATGAGGTTCCCGGCATCAATACTCCTCACCATGTGTCACAGCGCTTGGCTCTGCTCGGTTGGGATGTACGGGCATGCATGTATCAGACATTTAAATTTCTTTTGAGTACTCCGGGTGAGCATTTGGAATTCCATGTGCCTTATGGCCCAGCCGAAGATGCCAAATATAACGATGCCGATACGGCACAAGAGGCAAACTATCATTTGGCGATGAGCATGGATTTGTACCTGCAGGGTGCGGCCGATTTGCGTGGTGGTGGCCGAGTGGCACTCAACGGTGTGCCTTTAGAAGAAATTGGCGAAGCGCCCGATCGTACTTCCATCCACTTTTACACTTCGATTGATCGTTATATTGCACAATTACTGCAAGAACCGAATAGCAATTCATAACGGAATGTCCATTGCTCGTGGCTGAATCAGTGGATACTCTGCAGGTAACTATGGATTTCAACTGGCAATCTCTAGAAAGCTCAAGTTACACCACAGATTGCACAAAGTATTTAGAGGCAGCGATTAACCGTGCCGTTCGTCGCGATGGTAAATGCATGCTTGGTCTTTCGGGTGGTTCTACGCCCAGGTCGATTTATCAGGCGTTGGCTTGGTGCGATATTCCATGGCATAAACTCTATGTTTTTTTGATTGATGATCGGTATGTGCCGCATGATCATCCCGATAGTAATGTCAATTTAGTGCGATCTACTTTGTTAGCGGAACAATTCCCAGAGTGGTGCCTTGAGCATGTGTTGTTCCCCAATACCTCACTCCCCTATTTGGATTGTGTACAGACGTACTCACAGCAGCTCGAAAAATTTTTTACACACATTGGCCCACCTAACGTGATTACACTGGGTATGGGGGACGACGGACACATAGCCTCGCTCTTTCCGCCAGTAGGCGAAAACTCACAAGGGCCCGATCATG
>CAZLUF010000063.1:6840-7128 GCA_964562645.1 uncultured Candidatus Peribacteria bacterium | reverse complement strand
TTCAGGAGGTGCGTTTGGGCAGCACTGCAAGCCATATTGCAAGCGAATTAAGTCCACTAGAGAATCTTGATCCATTTTGTAATCAAGGAATTGTTCGAGTGAATAATGCAAATGATGAGTTTAGGTTTTCAAATAGGTTTCGCAAAAAATTTGGCAATCGCCTTATATGCGAAAGAGAGAAAGTTAAATATTTTTAAGTCAACTCGGTTAAATAACGAATAATATTTCTTGGCTTAGTAAATGGCAACAATTTTTTGTGAGCATGTAATTGTAAATAGTATGATCGAT
>CAZLUF010000063.1:1212-6830 GCA_964562645.1 uncultured Candidatus Peribacteria bacterium | reverse complement strand
ATAAATATATGTTGTATTTAATTATTTCTAACAAATGTTGGGTACACAGGGAATACGCATATTTGCATGGTAACAATTTTTCGTAAGCGCTTAATTACAAGTGAGATTATCGATTAACAACATTCTGCGGTTATTACAATTTGGTAAGAGTAGGCCCATACGTATTCTACACACATGACTATCAACGATTACGCCCTCCTCCGCCAACGTATTACCGAAGCCGGCTTATTCCGCCGTTACCGAGGCTGGTTCGCCTGGAAGTCCACACAGGTAGCCATTGGGGTAACTGTTTCGATTATCGTGCTTTTTTTGAGCGATACGTTGTGGGTGCAACTACTCAACGCCGCCTTTTTGGCGTTTGTGTCGGGACAAGTAGGTTTGCTTGGGCACGATGCTGGGCACCAACAAATTTTCAAACGTAAATTCTTTAACAATCTGATTGCCTATCCGTGTGGGTTTTTACTGGGCATTAGTACCGGGCAATGGAATGAAAAACACAACGCCCACCACGCCCACCCCAATCACGAAGACATGGATCCCGATATTGATTTTGCACTCGTAGCTTTTTCTGAAAAGCAGGCCAAGGCATCGAGCGGACTAGCTCGTTTTATTATTCGCCAACAGGGTTGGTTATTTTTACCCATGCTGAGCTTTGTGTTTGTAACCCTGCGAAAAAGCAGCTTTATCTGGGTAGTGAAAAACTTCCGCCAAGCCTGGTTAGAAGCTGTATTTTTAGCCAGTCACTTTGTTACATACTTTGCTGTCATTTTCTTGGCGCTGCCCTGGGTTAATGCCATTATTTTCATAGTCGTACATCAATTCCTTTGGGGCTTTTATTTGGGATTTGTCTTTGCTCCCAATCACAAAGGCATGCTCATAACCGATGCCACCATGGAGCTCGATTTTGTGCGAGAACAAGTGCTCACCTCGCGCAACGTAAAGCCCGGTTGGATTACCGATTTTGTGTACGGTGGTCTCAACTACCAAATCGAACATCACCTATTTCCAAACTTGCCCCGCTGTACGCTGGGTAAGGCACGGAAAATTGTAAAAGAGTTCTGTGCCGAGCGCGGTATTTCGTACCACGAAACTTCGGTGTGGCAATCGCTCCGCGAAATTTTGGGCCACATGCGCATGGTAGCAAAATCGGCATAAGGTATAGTGTGCCCATGTCTCAAGTACTCTTTAACCCGCAGGATTTTTTAGAGCTCCAGAAGATCATTCGCGATCAGGGCCTACTCAAGCGCAGCTTTATCTACTATACCTGGAAGATTAGTAGTACTTTTACGCTGTGGGTACTGGGATTTGTGGCACTGTATTTCGTGCGAGATCATTTGTCTTTAGTACTTTTAGTCGCTGCATTTTTGGCCCTAGTGTACGGCCAAATTAGCCTGATTGGTCACGATGCCGGCCACCGCCAAATTTTTGATAGCACAAAACTGAACGATGCCGTGCTGCTCCCCGGAACATTTTTAGTAGGCATGAGTGCCTCTAGCTGGATGCACAAACACAACCAGCACCACGCTCACCCCAACTGCCACGACGAAGATCCCGATTTGGAATATCCCTTCATTGCCTTTGATGAATGCCAAGTGCCTAAGCGCAGTGGCCGATTCGAAAAATTTGTTGTTCGTCACCAGGCGTATCTCTTTCCATTTTTAATTCTCCCCTTCCCGGCTCTTTCTATTAAAATTACGGGGTTAAAACATATTTTGTCGCAGCCATTCAAAAAAATCTGGATGGATGGCCTCGCGTATTTTGGCCACTACGTGCTGTACCTGACGATGGTATTTGCCATTTTGCCAGTGGCTTATGCCATTCCGTTTATCGTGTTGCATCAAATTCTGTTTGGTATGTATCTGGGCCTGATTTTCGCCCCCAACCACAAGGGCATGCCCATGTTCACCAAAGACGACAAAATTGATTTCCTCCGTGAGCAAGTACTCACATCACGGAATATGTACCCACACCTGGTCACCGATTTCATTTACGGCGGCCTCAACTACCAAATTGAACACCACCTGTTCCCCTACATGCCCCGTAATAAGCTCTATAGGGCCCGTAAGATCGTTAAAGAGTTCTGTGCGGCAAAAGATATCCCCTACCACGAAACAAGTGTCCTAGGCGGACTGTACGAGATCTGGCAGCACTTGCGCGAGATCTCGCGCTACGCCAAGTCCCTAGGCGCGTAACAGAGTGAGCACATTGATTGTTTTAGATTTCACTATCTTTGTGATTGTGAATTTAAAAATTGACTTGTGCTAAAAAGTACGCAGAATTGGCGCCTTGTTTTATCTCCCAATACAACATGAGTCTTTCGCGTGTTACCGAAGGTCCAGAAACAGATAGCCCCGAATTACCTAAGCCAATCCTGCTTGATCTACCAGTAGAAATTCACCGCTACGCTCGCACATTACGTGCCTGCCTAGAAGGTAACGATGGCTACAATCGGCACCCGCACCTCATTACCCCGGCTCGCTCACTACACGAAAACCCTTTTGCTGCGCGCGATATTTACGAATATGTAGATTCCAATGGTGATCGTCTGATTTTTGGTCGCGATGGCATCACTAATATTCAATTTGCTCCACGAACCGCCGCACAAGCCCGGGCAATGCTCGATGAACTAGCAGCCGATATCCGCTCACCCATGCCAGAAGCCCTATAAGTTCAGGCTGGGATTTGCTGTGTAGAGCAGTGGATGGAGCCGTAACCCCAAATGAATTCGCGCGAGTCGATGCCTATGACACGACGGTCGGGGAAACACTCTTGCAGTACACCGAGCGCCTGTGCATCCGATGGCTGAGCATACGTTGGCACCAGTACCACTTGGTTAGCAATATAGAAGTTGGCGTAGCTCGCGGCCATGCGGCGACCATCCACCACAAACTCCTTGGGCATCGGTAATTCTAAGACTGTCAGTTGTTGCCCACGCTCGTCTTGCATACCACGCAGACGCTCCAAATTTTCTTGTAGTGGGGCGTAGTTGGCATCGTGCGGGTTCGATTCGGTCACAGTGACAACCGTGTTCTGATTTACAAAACGCGTGATGTCGCCCACGTGCCCAGTGGTATCGTCGCCTTCGATCCCCGCCAAGAGCCAGAGAATATTGGTGACACCAAAATACTGCCGTAGTCTCTCTTCAATCTGAGCCTTAGTAAGTTCGGGATTACGTGTGGGGCTAAGCAAACACGATTCGGTCGTGATCATTGTGCCCGTGCCGTTCACGTCGATGGAACCACCTTCTAAAATGATCCCCGTATTAAAGTGCTGCAAATCCTGGAACGGCAATTGGGCTGGAACTTCGTTACCAATAAGTAGATCCGCATATTCTTCGGGTTTGCCATAAGCGTTATAGCCCGACTTATTCCAAGCCACTTCGTGCTTACCTGCACTATCGCGCGTGAGGAAAATAGGACCGTAATCACGGATCCATACATCACCAGCTTCGATCGGCAAATAGCGGAGCTGCTGAGCCGATAATTTGAGTGGATCAAAGTAACGACGAGCCCGCGCTTCGACCTCGGGATTTGCCACCAACAAATCAACCCGTTCGTGCTTGGTAAGCTCCGTGATTACCTGGGCCATGGTCTGCTCAGCACCTTCCAAATGACCCTCCCATGTACCAAGGTTATAGGGCCACGACAGAAGGGTACCCTCGTGCGGTGCCCATTCGGCTGGCATAGAAAAACCAAGCGAGTCAGGTGTAGGAGTTGTAATAGACATTAGAATTTTTTCGTAAGATCGCCGTATAAGTCTGGGCGACGTTCAAGTAAAAAGCGCCACGAAGCCTGCATTTTGGCTGGGTAAGATAGATCGATTTCTGCCAAAAGAACTTGTTCCGTATCATCTCCTTTCGCGAGTAAGCGTGCATTAGGATCAGCAATGTACGATCCGCCAAAGAAGTGTGTACTACTCTCGTCGCCTACACGGTTAACACCGGCAATGTACACACAGTTAGCCGAGGCGTGGCCAACTTGAGTCGAACGCCACATATGTTCCCAATCTTCGGGGATGGCTGGATCTACCGGTGGCACGTCGGCCTTGCCGATAGCTGTGGGATACACAATGAGTTCGGCACCGTGCAGAGCGGCAATACGAGCGAATTCTGGGAACCACTGGTCGTAGCAAATACCCACGGCAATTTTTCCGTACGGAGTTGAATGCACTGCAATGGGCTTATCGCCACTTCCAAAATAGTTCTGTTCGTAAAAGCCAGGATCGTGGGGAATATGCCCTTTACGATACGTACCGAGCGTGCTGCCATCGGGCCCAAAGATGCAGGAAGTGTTATAGCGCTTGCCGCCAGCCACTTCGTAAATTGAACCGGCAATGAGCACGATCTGAAGGCGTCGAGCCAGGTCGGCTAGCACTTGGCTAGAGGTACCTGGAATCGCCTCGGCGCGCGCGAAGGCGGCGTTGTTGTGTTCGTCGATACAGAAATACGGGCCCAAGAAGAGCTCTGGAAGAGCCACAATCTTCGCTCCTTTTGCTACGGCTTCTTCTGTCATGGCGATGGCCTTTTTCATGTTGTCGGCAGCACTGTCTACCATAGACATTTGGACTAAGCCGAGAGTGACGATTCGAGTCATGTGAATAGAGTAGAGACTACAGATACAAGATCATAGATATTTTTTACACGAAGACAAATCTTTCATTTTCAGATTTTATCTATAATCTTTACTACCGAGCGCTATTTATTCCAATCAATTCTATGACTAAAAAATTCCAAGCCCTCTCCCCCGCCCTCAAAAAATTTATCGTCACCGAAACGGGTGGCAAGGCTAGCGGCACCATCACCAAGCGTGTGGCTAAAAGCAAAACGCCAGTCTCGGCCTTTGCCATAGAAACCCTTAAGCACTGTAATGGTGGCTCTACCTTACAGGCTGCTCTGTGGCTCAAAGACCACGTGGAAAACGGCGGCAAGATCGTCGTGACATTGGCCGGTGCACTGAGTTCGTTCCAAGTAGGCGTGACACTTGCCGAACTGATCCGTCAAAACAAAGTGCACTTGGTTTCGGCTACCGGTGCCAACCACGAGGAATCGTACTACCGCTATGTCGCCCACTCGCACTACGCCTACATTCCTCGCTACACAGAACTCACTCCCGAGCAGGAAGCTGAGTTACGCGATGCTGGGCTACGCCGCATTACCGATACTTTTTTGCCTGAGGATGAGAGCGTACGCATTATGGAACCACATCTGTTTAAGATGTGGAAAGAAGCCGAAGCCAAGGGCGAGCGCTACTTCCCACACGAATACTTCCGCAAACTCTTTGCCAAAGGCCTCATTAAGCCAGACCCCATGGCCAACCCAGATGACTGTTGGACATACGCTGCATTTAAAAAGAACATTCCGATCATCGTGCCGGGCTTCGAGGATTCCACAATGGGTAACATCTTTGCCAGTTACACTTACAGCGGTAAGCACCGTCCAAAGAACAGCCCAACCATCGATTCACGCGTGATGAAGAGCGGCCTCGATTACTTTACATACTTGTACGACTGGTACATGGAGGAATCGAAGGATCACCCCATTGCCTTCTTGCAGTTGGGCGGCGGTATTGCTGCCGATTTCCCCATTTGCGTGGTGCAATCGCTCAAGCACGATCTGGGTA
>CAZLUF010000063.1:0-1176 GCA_964562645.1 uncultured Candidatus Peribacteria bacterium | reverse complement strand
GATCCGCGACTGGGCCGGCTTTGTGGAAATTGGCTCCTCGCCTATGAGCTACGGTTCATACTCGGGCGCTGGCGGCAAAGAGAAGATCACGTGGGATAAGCTCAGCACCAAGAGCTACTACCAAATCATCCAGAGCGATGTAACAGTAGCCTTCCCATGGATTGCTTCGATCTTGCTCGGTTTGTAATTGAATATTTAAAAAGCGCCCGAGCATAACGGGCGCTTTTTTGATGATTTTATATAAGAAGAATATCTGTCATTTTTTTCGATCGTTCAAAACGGTTGGCTGTTTGTCACTTTCTTGTCTACCAGACAAGAAAGTAACCAAAGAAACTCACCAAAAAAGAGCGCGCCTACCGCCATCCCATTCGCGAATGGGATGGCAATCCCACACCCGCGCGCATTTTTGGCTCCCACCCCTGAAGTAAAAAGTATGTGAATAAGCGCGTAGGTTGAAAGTAAGTACAAAGCGGGAGGTATGCGCGCCACGGGGGGTGAAGGGGAAGGCTCCGTTTTCGCTGGTAAGCGAAGTTCGACTGAGGACTGCCGAATCCCTGTAGGCAGTCTGAGGGAGAACCGGAGCCGGGCGGAGTGGGTGTTGGCGCGCAGGTGCTTTTGGTTACTTTTGTCACCGGACAAAAGTAACAATACTCATCTCTCTTGCCCTGGAAAAAGAAGAGTTCGCTCAAAAGAAATAGTAGAGCCCAAATCCACTACTTCACTTTCAACTTCGGCTGACTCGCAAACATCGTATTCAGTCGCTTGGCCTGCCGATTCTTCCAGGAACCTTTGTGGTACAAGAAACTCACCATCAATGGAAAGCTCAGTGAGAATTCACCAAACACCATCTGTTCAGCCACTTCTTTAACGGCAGCATCAGAACCATCTTCACTAAGCGCAGCGGCCGATTTAGCACCGCTGTGATCATCGGCTGTGGTGAGCTGAACCGCGTATTTATGCTTCTGCACATTGGCATGGCCCAGTACCTCGGCACAGGCCACGATATCGGCCGCAAAGTTCTTAGGAACACCACCACCCAAAATGAGTAGGCCTGTTTCGCCGGTGCGGATTTTAAGCTCGGTGAGCTCACGGAAATCGGCCACCGAGTCGTGTGTACAGTGCGGTGGCGGATCTTTCACCTGGTGCTTAACGAACCCAAAACCAGCCGCACAGTCA
>CAZLUF010000062.1:7158-7462 GCA_964562645.1 uncultured Candidatus Peribacteria bacterium | reverse complement strand
ACAACCAATGGTGCGCGAAAATAAAGACCGATAACGCAGCCAAGAACGTGGCATAGGAAATCCAAACTTGGTGATAGGCGGTTACACCTGCCAACACAAAAAGCAGCAAACTCATACCACAGAGCAATAGGTACACAAACAGCGGACGAACGTATTTTATCCAATGCTCAGAACTCATGCGTATGAGCTCTTCGCCTGTTTTGGACGTCGTTGGGACCATAACTAGAGCAAGTGAGGTTGAGCCAAAAATATAAACGATGTTATGAGTGCTAAGAGTATTGTCGTAATCACGTAGAGGTAGCAC
>CAZLUF010000062.1:0-7148 GCA_964562645.1 uncultured Candidatus Peribacteria bacterium | reverse complement strand
ACTCGCTCCTGAGCCACCGCATGCGATTTTGCAATCACCGAAAAGAATGCCGCATGCTTAGCACGAAGTAGCCGGAACTCCCATACCACCACGCACATAATAATAAGTGAGCAGAGCTGCACGACTCCAAACAGAATTAAAAAGGTTGTTGAGTAGCCTGTTTCGAGCAGGGCGGCTGGATAAATATCAAACACCCCTACGGCATAACAGAAAGTGGCTCAAACCGCAATCTAACCCCTCAAATTCTTTACGCTATGCAAATGTGTTTAAAATGTCACATGAGTACATTCCTCTGGTGTAGTAAGTAAATACTTCACTCAGTTGGTACGGCCAAATCGCTCTCGCACGCAGGCTTCTCTACCCACTGAAAAGCCCCCATAGAGGGGGCTCTTCATGCCTTTCCATTCTTTCGCAATCAAAGTGAACCTCAGCAAAGTTACTGCGCAGAACTGCGGGTACCTTGCATCTTATTCATCATACCGTGGCCCATTTTTTTACCCATTTTCATGCCACGATTACCCTCCTGCTTATTACCCATACCGCGATCATCGTCTCGATCCATGCCCTTACCACCCATCATCATCATGTGTTCACCAATACCAAGCCCTTTGCAGGCAGTTTTAATTTGTTCACGAGCTGTTTTGGTAGTGGACTCAAAGGTATCATGAGCCGACTTAGTGCTGGTCTTAAATACGTCGTTTGCCGCACTAATAGCTGTTTTGCGAGCCGTGGCATCAGTGAGAGCCAAAGCCGCACGCAGGGACGATACACGAGTAGTCTGGGCCGATTTCATCGCTGCCATGAGCGTATCGTGAGCTGGGGAAATGACCGATGTCTCCTGAGCCAACGCCGCGCTACAAGCTGCGGGATCGGCGGTGGAAGTTGCGGTAGTTGCCGCAAAAGCCAATGGCGAAGCCGCTAAAAGTGAGAGTGTGCCAACGGTGCCAATGATGTACTTGTAGGTCGTCTTCATACTGTAGTAGGGGAGAGAAATGAAACAGTCTGTCGCGACTGTTGCCAGTATAGGTGGTGTGCCTTAAGAGCTGATTAAGGGCGCAGACGTGGTCTGCAAGCCACACCTGCTGTATTCTCGGTGCATGCTCTACACTACGCTCCCGGGTACCGATATCCGTATCAGCCGCATTTGCCTTGGAACCATGGGCTATGGTTTTCAGATTGATGAGGCCGAAGCCAACCAACAGATGGACATGGCTCTCGAACGCGGTGTGCAATTTTGGGATACCGCCGAAATGTACCCCATACCAGTGACACCTGAGCGTATCGGCCGAACCGAGGAGTTCATTGGTCGTTGGTTCGCGCACACAGGCAAGCGCCAGCAGGTAGTACTGGCCACTAAAATTACTGGGCCCAATCGCTACGACTTCCTCCGGCCTAAAGATCGTTTTACCAGCGAAACCATTGCCGCGGCTGTCGATGCCAGTTTGCAACGGTTGCAGACCGATCGCATCGATCTCTATCAACTCCACTGGCCAGAACGCAACGTAGCTATGTTCGGCCAACGCGGATATGTACCTGTAGATCCCGCTGCCCAAGCAGGAATTGAACGCACGCTCCGCGCCCTCCATACTCAGGTACAGGCCGGGAAAATCCGCGCTATCGGCCTCTCTAACGAAACACCGTGGGGCACCATGCAGTTCTTACAAATGGCCAGAAGCCTGGGGTTGCCAATCATAAGCACCGTCCAAAATGCCTACAACCTGCTCAATCGCCATGCCGAAATTCATTTGGCCGAAGTATGCATGCAAGAAAACATTGGCCTACTCCCGTATTCGCCCTTGGGTTACGGCGTGCTGGGCGGACGTTACCTTAAAGGGAACTTCCCCACGGGCGGGCGCTTTACACTCCACCCGGAGTTTGCCATGAGGTACCGCTTGCCACATATTGAAGTAGCCATTACACAGTATGCTGCACTAGCTCAAGCACACGGCATCAGCCTGGCTCAACTTTCGTTAGCATTCTTGCATCGGCAACCGTTTGTCACTAGTACGATTATCGGCGCCTCCAACCTAACCCAGTTGCAAGAGAACATCGAAAGTGTAGAAGTGGCCCTACCAGAAACCATCTGGAACGAAGTAGAGAAGATCCACAACATTCTGCCCAATTTGGTAGCCTAGCTCTTGGCAAAGAACACAGTAAACACGGTGCCCTTACCAACCTCGCTCTGTACGGTGATTTTCCAGCCGTGCAGATCACAAATGTTCTTAACCAATGCCAACCCCAAGCCAACTCCATCGGCACTGCGCGAAGGATCTACCTGGTAAAAGCGTTCGTAAATATGTGGCAACGCCGAGGCTGGAATACCAATACCCGAGTCACGCACTTGGAACAATTTTGGCGTAAGGCTCACGTGCACCGTGCCCCCAGCTGGTGTGTACTTAATGGCATTCTTGAGGATGTTTTGCACTACCTGAATAAGGAGTGCCGGATCGGCCGATAGTCGCACGTTGTCTTGGATCGCCTCAGTAATGGTAACGCGAGCTGTTTCTGCATCGGTGCGCAAGCGCTGGGTAATACGCAGAACTTGAGCTGAAACATCGGTTGTCTCCAAGTGTAAATGTGCGGCATCGAGCCGTGCCAATTCCAACAGGCGATCAATCAACTGTGTAATTTCATCGATATCTTGCCGAGCCGAGGCGATAGCCGGCTCATACTCGCGAGTTCTCTCAGCAAGCTCCAAGGTAGTACGCAAACTGGTCAGGGGAGTACGCAATTCATGGCTAGCATCTTGAGTAAACTGCTCCAGCTTGGTCACCATGTTGCGGGCGGGGCGCAAACTGCGATTGGCAAAAAATAGACCCACACCGTACGTAAGTGCCGAAACAGCAGAACTCACCAGCACAAAGACCAGCAGGCGGCGAGGTAGCTCTTGCATGGTGTGCCTCTCGACTTCCGCCACTTGCAAAAAACCCATGGAGCCATCGGGCAAACTGCCCGGGAGGGTAAGAATCACGTACTCATCACCGTCTTGATGAGCATCCGCAAATCGCGCAGTGGAGAACTCCGTATCGGGAAACATGGAACCCGCGTACTGCACCTGGCCATCAAAGCGACAGATACGGATACGCTCACGAAAACGAGGCGCCAGTAAACGTGGATCGGCAGGAAGTGAACCAAGCCGCATGAGCTGATCTGCCAAACGTTCCAAGCGTTCGCGAGCCATTTGCTGCGATCGACCGTAATCTGCTGCCAAGAAAATTATGCCGTTGCCAAGCAGTAACAAAAAAACGAAACCCGTAAACTGCAGCGCCAGCCGGTGACTAATACGGCGGAAAATCATAGTTACTCGTTAGCCAGAGCCACACGATAGCCCTGTCCAGGTACAGTCTCAATCAGATCCTTACCAAGCTTACGCCGTAAGTAAGCAATGTGTACATCCACTGTCTGCGAGAACATTAAATCATCGCGATCGCCCCACACGTGCTCGAGAATAGTCGGACGATCTTGCACGAGGCCGCGCCGACGCAGCAGAAATTCCAAGAGCGAATATTCTTTGGGTGATAAATTCACCCGTTTACCCTTATACGTCACCACTCGGTGTGTGGTATCCATTTCTACATCACCCACCTGAATGTTCACCTGCTTTTCGACCGAGCTGCTGCGGCGCAGGAGCGATCGCACGCGGGCTAGCACCTCGCTTAAGTCAAAGGGCTTGGTGAGGTAATCGTCGGCCCCCATGTTGAGCCCCTGCACTACCTCCTCACGCTTCGTGCGAGCGGTGAGCATTAATATGGGCAACATACTGCCAGCCTCACGAATTTTAGTGAGCACGGTAAAACCATCTATCTCCGGTAAGTTGATATCTAAAATGAGCAAATCGAACTGCTCTGCTAAAGCCAACTCCAGCCCAGACGTGCCGGTATGAGCAAGAGTTACCGAGTAATTCTCGGTCTCTAAAAACCGCTTGAGGTTCTCGGCAACTTTAATCTGATCTTCAATGAGTAAGATGCGCATACAATCACTATAGACCAATCAGACTAAGAAGTGATTAAGAAAGCCCCCAAAGAGCGGACTAGTACTAGATCAGGTTCTGCCGCGGTAGCACTCGGAGAATTGGCTACCTTCTGCTGTACTTACCCGGTGTTTAAGTTCCTACGCCGCGAGGCTCCTTCCAAGGACCGCACAACCGTGCGAGCGTTTTCTATCGCCTCGTTTTTCCATGATGTAGGCGGCGATATGGTTTTTTCGGTGTGGCCACTCTTCTTGACCGAAGTACTTAAAGCCAACATGAGTATTGTGGGTTTTATTGATGGCCTGGGCGACGCGATTGTTTGCCTATCTCAAGCTGGCGCTGGCTGGCTCTCGGATCGCATCAAAAAGCGGAAGGTATTCGTCTGGCTTGGGTATTTACTAGGTGGGCTTTCGCGCTTGGGCTACGCCCTTTCGGTTGTATGGCCCATGATCATTCCGTTTCGAATTTTAGATCGCTCCGGCAAAATGCGCAGTTCCCCGCGCGATGCCATTATTTCGGATATCTCCACCCGAGAAAATCGCGCCACCCGCTTTGGCTTCCAGCGCATGATGGATAATTTAGGTTCGGTTGTCGGTACACTGCTGGCGATTGGCTTGGTAGATCTGCTGGGATACCGACTTCTCTTTGCGTTGGCCGCTATACCGTCGCTCGTGGCTGTAACTATTGTTATAAAGTACATCAAGGAGCAAATTCCCGCTGTGCTCCCCACCCGTGGTGCACGCCTGAGCGACTTTAGCCCAAACCTCGAAATCTTCACTATCGCCAGTACCGTGCTGTCGTTTGGCACCTTTAGCTACTCGTTTTTGCTTCTTGGCACAAAACTAAGTGGCTTACCCATGGTATCGATACCCATGTTTTATTTACTGTATTCGTTTTCGGCTGCCGTCACATCGTATCCGGCTGGCTTGCTAGCAGATGAATTTGGACGCAAGCGCCTGCTATACATTTCGTATGCCAGTTGGGCGCTGGTGTTAGTATTGTTTTTATACGCACGCGAATCGCTGGCAGCTGTCATCATCGCTTTTGTACTCTTTGGTATTCATAAAGGAATCCAGGACACCGCCGAAAAGACTTTTGCTGCCGAGCTCGCGCCGCCTGAATATCTCTCTACAGCCCTGGGGGCTTTTCAAATGGTCTTGGGCTTGGTAGCCCTGCCTGCCTCATTTATGGCAGGTGTGCTCTGGGATCGCTTTGGATTCGAAGCACCCCTAACAGTCTCGTTACTCCTCACGGTGTTTGCCACAATTCTCCTTACACTCGTAAACGAGAAAGCAGCACCAAAGCGCGTGGAATAACTTGAACTAGTAGCGACGCTTATTAAAACGATGTCCACCACCCCCACCGCTCCGATGACGTGGCGGTGCACCACTTGGTCGTGAACCAAATTGGCTCTGGCGGCTGGAATTTCGGCGATCATCACGGTCACCACGTTCCTGCATAGGCGGGAGCATGTTGGCTGGCAAAGGCGCGAGTACTGGAGCAGTGCGACGTGGCAAGGGCACGCGTGTCAGGCGCTCAATGCGCTTGAGTTCATCACGCTGATCTGGGCAAGCAAAGCTAATGGCCTTGCCTGTGCGACCAGCACGAGCGGTACGACCAATGCGGTGGATATAATCTGAAGCATCGTCGGGCAGATCGTAGTTCACAACCAACTCAATACCGGAGACATCGATACCACGAGCAGCAATATCGGTAGCAATGAGCACACGGAAGCGACCGTTTCTAAAGCCTTCGAGCGCAGCGCGGCGCTGGGGGAGTGTACGATCGGAGTGAATTTCGGTAACGGCGTACGAGGCGGCCTGAAGGGCCTTGGTCATCTTACGTGCCCCGTGCTTTGTGCGACTAAAGACCAACACACTACCACGGTGCTCGGCAAGTAAGTGGATGAGCAGTGCTAACTTTTGATTGCGATCAACAATGATCACTTCCTGCTCCACCTTTTCTGCAGCCGTGCCAGCGGGAGCCACTTCGATACGAAGAGGGAGCTTCATACAGCGAGTTGCTAGCTGCACAATTTCGCCAGGCATAGTCGCCGAAAACAGCAACGTCTGCCGATCGGCAGGCACGTGCTGGATAATGCGATCAATCTGGGGTTTAAAACCCATATCGAGCATTTGATCCGCCTCATCTAACACAAGAATTTTCACTTCTTTAAGAGTGACTGTTCTCTGCTCCAAGTGATCATTCAAACGACCAGGTGTAGCGACTAAAATGCGTGGGTTCTGCTTAAGAGCGCGTAGCTGACCAGACATGGGTGCCCCACCCACGAAGACTGCAATACCAATGCCAACCATTTGGGCAAAAGGACGGAGGGATTCTTCCACCTGATACGCGAGTTCGCGAGTAGGCAGAACAATGAGGGCGCGGCCGCCGTGCTGCGCTAAGCGCTGGAGCAGAGGCAAGCCAAAGGCCCAGGTCTTACCGGTACCAGTTTGGGCAATACCCATAATATCCTTGCCATCTAAAGCTAAAGGAATGGCCTTACGCTGAATGGGCGTGGGCTCCGCGATGTTCATTTTCGTGAGAACTTGCAAGAGCGCTGGAGCGAGGCCCAATTGCATGAACGGTGATGAGGTTGACGAGTGCATGAAGCTGCAGTGTACAGTAATTTTTAAGGAAAGCGATGTCTATTTAGAGATTTTGTCTACTTTTCGGCAGCACTCAACATCAAGCCGAATGGCCACCGCGCGTTGGCTTTTGCAACTTGATGGTAACAATAGCGCCTTTGCCGGGTGTACTTTCTATTTCACACTTCGCTTTACAGTGCTTCAAAAAATGCTTGGCAGAAGCCGCACCAATACCCCCAGCTGCTTCATTGTTCGCTTTGGCGCTACCTCGGTAGAACAATTTGCCGAAATTCTTAAGATCGCGGCTCGAGAGACCAGGCCCGGAATCGGCAATAGTAACCGTTGCGCCTGCTTTGGCCTGCACCACGGTACATTCTACGCGCGACTTAGGCCCAGAGACTTCGATGGCGTTACGTAGAATTTCCTCTAAAGCACTACGCAGTAGTAGGGGATGGCCCATAACGAGCACGCTGGATTTTGGAATATGAGCTGCAATTTGCACTTTGCGCTGTTTGGCCAACGGAGTGAGTACCTGTACCACATGCTGAGCGATAGTCGTCAGATCTGTTGGCGAAAGCGCCAGTGGTGCG
>CAZLUF010000061.1:4496-7464 GCA_964562645.1 uncultured Candidatus Peribacteria bacterium | reverse complement strand
AACGGTTTCTGGTGGTTTCGATGGACGGCAAGCAAAACGAGAATCTTGTCTGGAAGGACACGGTGCAAATTCCCGCCGGTTCCACGGCCGACTTGCTCTTCGATATGAGCAATCCCGGCGATTGGATGTTCCACTGCCACATCGCGGAGCATTTGACGGACGGAATGATGGGTCTCATGAAAGTCCGCTAATCTTCTATCTCTATTAGTCTAGGAATATGACAACTTCCACCTGTACCGACGGCTGCGATACTGCATCATCTTCTAAGCTGGAAAAGCGGTTCATCACCGCGCTGATTCTGAATGGCGGCCTTGCCATCGGGGAATTGATCACGAGCGTCATCACGGGAAGCAGTGCGATCCTCGCGGACGGTCTGATGAACGTCGATGACGTTGTTGCGCTCTGCCTCAGCATCTACAGCGAACGCAAGACCCGTCAGGCACCCGATGAGAAGCGCACTTTCGGTTACAAGCGCATGGACGTTTTTGCGGGATTCGTGAAGGGGTGCTTGCTTCTTGTAACCGCTCTGCTCGCGTTTCTCCAAGCGATACGGCTTCTCTTTGAGCCACAGGAAATTGCGACACTGCCTGTCATCGTGGTCGGCTCCATAGCCTTTATCGTCAATCTCACTTCCGCGCTGGGACTTAGGAAAGATGCGTGTTGCAGCCTGAACGCCAAAGGCACATTTTCCTGCATGGCGTACGATGCCGTCGGGTCTGCGGCAGTCGTTGCCAGCGCCGTTGCATCATACTTCTATCCCGTCATCTATTTCGACGTGGCAGCCGCACTGCTCATCGCAGGATTTATGGTGAAAACTGGATGGGGCATCTTCAAGGAGGGAATGGGATATTTCCTCCAGTCCGCGCCCGAAGGATTCGATTACGAGTCGTTTGAAAAGGCGGTAAAAATGGTCAAAGGAGTTTCTTCTATCGGGGACATCCATGTCTGGAGTCAGGATCCAACAGAGCATCATTTAACATGCAAGGTGACCGTGAAGATTGAAGAAGTATGTGACTGCGACAGAATTATTGGCGAAATCGAAGCCATCGCAAAAAAGTTCGGTATTCGTCATACAACTATCCAGCCCGTGTATTCGTCAGAAACTCTCCAGCGGTTCTGTAAAATCGACAGATAGATCTATACTTATTTTGGCTTCAATAAGCTAAATAAATGGGCTATTATGGTACAATATTTAAATATTGGCCATCACCTCACTGTACTGTTCGGAACTGTTCGTTTTACCCCCGCGACACCGAAGGGTAGACCCCCTCAAAAAACGACCTTGGGGATCTTGTCTGGGACTCAAAGCTGGGGTGTCAAACAGTGCTGCTCTGCCATATTTTGAAGACAAATAAGGAATATTCGGTAAAATCCTTTGAGCATGGACCTTTTTAGTATTAAAAATCGTATTTTATGTCTACAAATAAAATCAATTGGGCTGACTTCAGAAAATAGAGAGATCCAGTATCCGTTACACATGGATGCTGTAGATAATCTTATTGGCACAATGAACGGTTTACCGGAAAAATATCTTGCTGAGTGGAGTAGGATAAAAACGCAAATTCTAAGTGAACAAGATGTGACGAAGCGCAGCGAACAGATGAATGCCAACATGTTAGCGGCGCAGAAACTACTGACTTCGATACGTGAATGGGTAGAAGCTCTATCTCATTTTCCAGGGTCACCTTCTTTTAGAAGTGACCAATTAACAAGTATTCGCAGTAGTGAGTTGCCTAAACTCCTGACTCGTAAGAAAGTTGATAGAAAAGCTATTAATGAATTAATTGGTAACTTTTTTGATCAAGTTATCGAGGAATTTCCCAGTCAGAAAGAGAAATTGGCTACATACAAACAAGAGTTTATCAACGCGAGTAATGCAGAGTCTGACAATATGCTATTCAGGAGATGGTGTAAGAGTTTTTTTGAAAGAGTACAATTATTTTTTGATAATAACTGTCTAAAAAATGAATATGAATGGCATCGGTCACGTTTAGAGTGTGAGGCAAAGGCACGATTGGAAAATGTCACTCAAGATCACAAGGTAAAATCCACTGTTGTGAATATATTTGATAGCCCAGGAGCATCTGTGGTGCATGGGTCATATATTGGCGGGCATTCTGGTGGTATCCACAAATCGGATGGCACAGATAAGAAAGGCTTCCGATATTGGATGGAGAAATTAATTATTCCTCTAGTAATTGGCATATTCTTTTTATATTTTGCTTACTACATGAATCTTAATGGTAATATAAACGAGGTAAATCAAAACTCATCAGTACAAATTCCGACTTTAGAAAATAAACGAATTGATGAGCTTAATGGATCAAAGGGATCAGTCTTGATTTCAAATTGGTTTAATCTGATGAATAAGAGTAAATGGCTAGAGGCTTGCTCTCTAATGGCCAAAGAAAAGTGTGATCCTTTGAATGCTGAGTCGGTGTCTGAACATTCTAAAGAGCCCAAGTTTAAAACAGTTGATGGTTATCATTTGTTCGGAGTGCAGCAGGCAAAAAATGCACCTAAGGATGTTTGGTGTGTAAAATATTTTTATCAAGAGCGGCAATCACTTGTTAAAAGAGACATCAATCTTATTATGCAATATCATCTTCTTGAGCGATCTGATGGTAGCTAAGAAATTGGATCACGTTTGTGTGAGCGAAAATGGGTTCAAGGACTTGGCGATAGGACATGTGAGCCTCGTCCATCTGACTTTTATTGTCTTAATGTTAATTGGAATATTTAACAAATTTAATTTTTATTGAAAGTGAGTATCTAAGCCACCCAAAGCATATTGAGAGCAAAGTAGGCGAAGGTCAGCGCAAAGAATTTAAAGAGTAGGGGCACTACTACGGGGTGCGCCAGCCACGTTCTAAAGCAGGCAAATACCGCAGCTAGTGCAATGGTGGAAGCCACCCAGCCAACTTCGAACGCCAATAAAAACACATACTGACCCATAAACATGTGTTGC
>CAZLUF010000061.1:0-4486 GCA_964562645.1 uncultured Candidatus Peribacteria bacterium | reverse complement strand
GCGGGCCGCAAACTGTAATACACAACGTCCATAGTACGCCGTTCGTGAGAATCATTAAGGCAATGCTCCGGCGGTTAAACACCAGCGACTGGTTACTATCTATGCGTTTAATGTGCCAGAGCTTGCTGGCGATCCAGAGCATCACTATCGCACCCACTATCGAAATAGCTTTAAACACCGTGGGCGTAGGGGTAAAGAGCTGCAGCAGCCACATGCTACACAGGGCTACTAGGGCTTCTACCAAGAGCGACCAGGCTACTACGCCTAGGCCAGCGCGAGAGTTCTTTTGCAGAATTTGGGTGAATGTGGCGGCCAGTACGGGGCCGGGGATACTGCCGCCAATGAGTCCGAGTACAAATGCGTGCATGGGTGAGTAGGAGAAAATGCACCCGTATTTGACAGTGCAATGTCATGTGTGTAAATCTGGCGGTCAGTTTCGCCAGTTTTATGCATTCGCCACAAGCCCTCCTCGAACAGATCGGTTTTGATCACCACCAGAGCACGGTGTATTTACATGTACTGCGTCGGCCCGATCAACCCGCATCGGTTATAGCTCAGCAGTTACGCTTGCCTCGTTCCACCGTGCGCGGGGTATTAGATCAACTGTGTGCCAATGGTGTTATGACCAAAGTGTACCGGCGCAATACGCAGTACTATGCCTGTAAATCGCCTAAGGCGTTAGTGGCTTACCAAGGACAAAAAGTAGAGCAGGCTCACGAGCACTTGCAGGCAATTACAGAGTCTCTGCCGCAGTTTTCGACCATGTTTGCGAGTCCCCAAATTGTGCCAAAAGTGCAGGTGTTTACCGGGCCGAAAGAAGTGATCGAGGCGTTTAACCACAGCCTGTACGTCGATGGTATCTCCGAAATTCTCTTTATGACTTCGTACCGTTTTCTTCGGGACCCGGTCATTAAAAAGAACGACTTCGATTTCTACATTCCTCGCCGCGTCAAAAAAGGGATCTCTATGCGCGTGCTGGTGGGTCAGGCCGATCTGCAAGATGTCCCCAAGCGTGACGACAAGCGCGAAAAGCGCGAGCGCCGTACCCTCAGTACCAAGCACATGCTGCTCGGTAACGTGCACATCTACGGTAATTACGTGGCATACTTTTCGGCCGGCGAGCAGGAGTACTTAGCCATTGTGGTCGAGAGTGCCATTATGGCCAATACGTTACGCTCAGTATTCGAGGCCCTGTGGGAGCAGGCTCGTAAATAGGTCTAAGCATGCACGGCTACTTGCCCGCGTAGGTACTGAAGTTCCATACCTTGACTCTTTTTGCCAATAGTGAACAATACTATACATAACTCCCGAGCGATCCTCACCGGCCGAACTCCCCGATGCTCGCTTGGCCGTGCCAGATAAAGATTTTGAGTTACGTATGGGTATGCACCGGGCAGATGCTGCCACTTTTTTTGGGCCATCGTCACGGCACCAACAGGTGTTGGCCGAACGTCGCGAATTACTAGCTACTCACCCAGAGCGTCACCTGGCACTCCTGCCCCAGGGCGAAGAAGTGTTGGACGAAGCCATGGAACTACTGGGGGCCAGTTCACAGGCTAGCTTGCCGACAGATCGCTTACGCGAATGGAGCCAAACTCTGGAACCGGATCTGCTCCTGATGCGAGCCGATGAGCAAGGGGCGTTACGGCTAGTAGGTGGGGCACTGTGTTTTCCATCGCGCTGGAGCCTGCCAGAAAAAATGGGTAAAACCATGGCCGAAATTCACGAAGTTGTACCAGGGTTGAATGAAAAACGAGGTCGTGCCATCGATACGTTTTTGCAGAACATGGCTCCCGACACAGCTTGGGGTCGTTCTAACTGGGGTATGAGCCCGGCCGACGATTTAAATCAACATCCCGAATCCACCGTGCCACGTTTTTCGCAGGTGGGGTTACAACACGGGGCGTGGTTGCGCTTGGAGCATCAAATCTTTTTGCCTTTGCCACGTAGCAAGGGTCTATTGTTCAGCATCGCAATCGATAATCGCTCACTGGTAGAGATCCTCAAAGATCCCGAGCTCGCTCGGTCACTCGCTCGCCAACTTGGTACCATGCCCGAGGATATGGCCGTGTACAAAGGTATTGATCCAGTGCGTGAACAGTTGCAACAGGTATTGCGAAATCAAGCGTGAGCAGTGCGACTACTCAATCTATGCCAAAGTTTTGGCAACTTTCGCCATGTCTCTGGCTGTTCAATCAGCCAGCACGAAAGCCCAGAGACCACCGGTAGCAGAGCAAAGTAGATGATGAATCGTGGCCACGAGTTCATGGGGTGAATCATCATAATCAGTTCGGCGTGCCACACGTAAAACGAGTAGCAGCGAGCACCCATCCACTGCAGTGGAGTTATGCTCATGAGGCGCGTGAGCGGGTGCTCCGGTCGGCTCAGTAAAAACGCCACGCACCAGTACATGCCGGTCACGAGCACCACGTGTGGAAAGGGCAGCCAGGCGGTATCTAAAATATGGACACGCTCAGCATCACTGAGCATGCAGCCTATAATTACAAGCACTAGACCAAGTAGGCCCTTCCAGGCGGGAGTAACCCAGTTTTGCTTTTGCGTGTGGGCTGCCAAAGCCATACCTGCTACAAACGTGTACAGGTACGAAAAGACAATTAGAATATTTGGAAACGGCGTACCAGCAAAGGTGTGACCAAATTGGCGGCTGAGGATTGCGATAAAAAAACTACCGATCAGCACATGCAACATGCTACTGGCACGTATGCAGCGCAGGATAACGGGAAACAGTACCGAGAGCCAAAATTCGACTCCCAGTGACCACAAGGCCCAGTTGTAACTGGGGTAAAAATAAGTCGAAGTAAACACGTACGTAAACGTCAACATGGCAAATAAGCTCGCGGCATCACTTTGAACTAAAAAGATTGCTGAAAAAACAACAATAAAAAGATAGAGGGGGAGTAGCCGCCTGGCTCGGCGCACAAAAAATGTACGGGCATCTGCCCAGGAATTCATGCCACGATGGCCAAATACATACGGGCGAGCGAGTACAAAGCCAGAGAGCATGAAAAAGAGCGATACACCATTCCAGCCATTGGCCAGAAAAGTAAAAGGGAAGATGGTGAGAGGTCCTACCTTAAATGAATGCCAGCCAGCGGTGACATAGGACTCAAACAAGTGGTGGTGAATCACGAGCACTATGGCTATGCCCCGGAGTCCATCGATAATCGGTACGCGTTTAGACACACCCTCTACGCTGCCCGAAGAGGCAGATCCAAGGCAAGGACATTAGTGCATCTAGGGTCGTCTTTTTGCCACATTCTGGTCGATTACATTTTGAGTGCAGACACCCTTGCATGTCGGCTATTGATCATTACTATCCTTGCGTTCTTTCCTCCTTTTTTCATGCGTCGTTCCGCACATCTACTCCTTATTGGTGCCTTGCTCCTTTCGGCTTGTGGTAACAAGCAGGCTGCAGCTGTAGAGCAGTACGTCACTCAGGTTCAGCCTATTATTGCCGGCTTTGAGGCACAATATAACCAAATCGAAGCCAGTATGAATGCCGCCAACGGTCCAGACACCGCTGCCATGCAGAGCATGTCGCAAACACTCGCACAGACGATCTCGAGCTTAGAGGCTGTTACTCCAGAAGATCCTGTAATTGCCGAGGCTCACAAGCACTTAATCCAGAGCCCCACGCTACTCAAGCAGGCATCGGATAGTGTGATCGAAGCTATGAAGGACCCAGCCAACGTTCCAGCTGAGTTCACCGCTACCGTCGAAGCTCAAATTCAGCAGGCCGAAGACGAAATGAATTTGTTCTTCAGTACCATTAACCCAATTTTGCCCGAAGAACTGAAGACAGAGTTAGCCAACGATGAGGAAGCAGCTCCTCAGGCTGAGTAATTATAGTTTTTGAAGCTAAGCCGGCGGTTTCCGCCGGCTTTTTTATAATTAAGATGATATTAAGACGGGTGCTAAGAGGGCTTTTTTTATCGTGTGATTTTCAGTAGAATCCTCGAGTTCTTTTCCCATTTTCCTGTTATGACAAAACGTATTTCGCCAGCACTCGTGCTCGCCACTTTGGGTCTTGTGGTTACTGGCTGTGGTCGTACTGCTGCACCAGAAACAACCCCAACCACCACCCCAGAACCTCAGCCAGTAGAGGAGACCACCACTCCAGGTGCCGATGATGCCATGATGTCTTCGGCCTCGTCCGATGCCATGGTATCTTCGCCTGCTGCGGCTATGTACAAAGATGGTTCCTACACTGTGGTTGGTAAGTACAACTCCCCAGCCGGTCCAGAAGCTATCAATGTAACAGTGACACTAGAAGACGGTGTTGTAACAGACGTACAGTACGCAGGTACAGCTGAGCACGTCGCTAGCAAAAAGTGGCAAAAGGCTTTTGGCGAAGGTTTCCAGACTTTGGTACAAGGTAAAAAACTCGATGAAATCCAGTTGGTAGCTGTCAGCGGCGCTTCGCTCACCACCGGTGGATTCATGAATGCTCTAGCCGAAGTAAAGA
>CAZLUF010000060.1:1865-7636 GCA_964562645.1 uncultured Candidatus Peribacteria bacterium | reverse complement strand
TCCGCACGCATGGTTGGTGGTATTTGCTGGCTTTTGGCATTGGCGGCCGGGCTTTGGCAATTATTATTCATTACCAAGTGTATCTGCGTGAGCCTATACGCATGCTCATGTTCAACGACGGAAGCTTTAGTTTGCTGGGAGGAATGACTGGTGTGGCAGTGGTGTTACGTATTGTGACTCATGGGCACCGGGCACTGTTTTTGCAGTGGCTCGATGTACTGATGCCTTCTATTACATTGGGTTTAGCCTTCACTTGGCTTGGTAATTTTTTTGCCGGGAGTGGCTATGGGCGTCCTACCGATGTTTTTTGGGGCATAACGTACGATGTACCAGATGTGCGCTATACCATTCCGGTGCATCCGGTACAGCTGTATTATGCTTTCTGTTTTGGCCTACTCACCTTTGTGTTGCTCGTCATTCGTAAGCGCAGCCAACGTGTGGGTGCCGAAACGTTGGCTGGCATCATTTTGGCCGCGCTCCTCACCTGCCTTCTCGAGGAGTTCCGGGGCGATTTTAGCGTGCCGGTGTTCACCACCTCACTCGATATCGCTTTGCTCATTTTGCTTTTTATAAGCTTAGGCATGTTTACGCTACTAGAAGTGCGCTTAACCACACGCCTGGCGTTAATCTACGAGCTGAGTTTAGTAGCACTCACGGTTTTGTATATGTTTGTGCGGCCGTGGCTCGACTTAGAACCATATGAGTTCCGTCTCACTCAATTGAGCGCTGTGATGGCGCTACTCCTGACTGTCGTTTACGTGACACACATTCGGCGCAGGCACCCATACTTCTAATACGTTTTATGTTTCAAGCTTTTACTTCGTGGCTAATTATCTTGGCCCAAGATCCTATTGTACGTTCGGTGCAGGCGGGGCTCATTTGTCTCACTGGTGTGCACATTTACGTTATTTTCTATGTTCTACGAGATGTCCTATTGCGCTGCCGAAGCGTCACTTTACAGTTGGTGTATTTAGTACTGGTCGCAGTGTTGCCTGGCTTGGGTTTTTTGCTCTATATTCTCGTTCGCCCTGCACAAACACACTACGAGCGACGCCTACTTTCATTATTAGAACATTCGCTGCTGCGTAAGCATATTCGTCATCACACAGCCAAAAAACTACGCCATGCACGATCCACGGTAGTTGGTGTCAAAGCGAGCAAATAACTGGCGATATCCGGGCGTGGTCCAATGGGGGAGTTTGTCATACTGGTGGTGTTAGAAGCTCATTGGCAGAAAAGCGGACCGGCAGCATTGTTCTTCGGTGAGCCATTTGCTAGGCTAGGCCCGATTTCCCTTTATATCATGAGTTCTCTCACGCAATTTTTACGCTACTTTTTCTACCCTAACCCAAGCGGTGTCACCTACACCTCTACTTCGGCAATTGTGGCAGTGGCTGTGGCAGTACTCCTCATTGCTCTCTCGTTTGGTATTGGTCGTTGGCGCAAGCATTGTACCGATGCACGGGTTAAAAAGTTGAGTAGGAGCTGGAGCTCGGCAGCACTTTGGTTTGGTATTTTTGATCTGATCTTAGTAGTCTCGCGCGTTGAGCATATTCAGTACTTTGCCATGCGTTTTATGGGTGTGTTGTGGGCTTTGGCCTTGTTGGTCTATTGTGCCGTGCAGGTGCGTGTTTGGCGTATGCGGTACTACCAGGTGTTGCCACAGGCTCAAGTGAATGATCCGCGTGATAAATACCTGCCCGGGAAGAAGCGATAATTCTTCGAAAAAAGTATTTGCTTGCCGGAGTGGTAAAGTATGTTTGACATACCGGGTCTAACCCGCAAGGATATCCCCCTATGTCTCTAACACATCGCACCGAAACTTTAGTAATTGTTGCCCTAAGTCTGTTTACAGCGGCTGTGGGTGTGCTCCTGGCAAGCGTGCCAGCGTTGCCCAGTGGCTTTTTGCCCTGGCTGATTGTGACACTGTTTGCAGTGGGCTACGTGTTGCTGGTGTTACCTTTTTTGCGAGCACGCGCTGCGTCGTCTTTCTTGGTGTGGCTGCATGTATTACCAATCGTATTTTGCGTTCTGTGGTTTTTGGCACAATTACTCCATAAGGGTGTTGGTACACATGGTGTGGCATCGCTCATCAGCTGGAAAAACTCAGCTATTTTTGTGATCCCCGCGCTGTTACTGACAATGTGGTATGCAGTTGTGTCGCTACGTCGCGTGTTGCTACGAGTGCTCCTCGGAGCTGCAGTCTTAGGTGCTTTTGTGATGGTGAGCTTTTGGCCTGGTCGCCTAGGTCCAGTAGACCAACGTTTGGCAGCCATGCTCTGGACACCATCGGTGCGCATTGCCAATGTGGGTACTGTCGCAAGCTCAGTATCTAGTTCGAGTATCAGCTCTAAGAGCGCAAAATCTCTGGCTTCCTCTGCCCCATCTTCGCGTGCAGCGAGTTCTGTCATGTCGTCTAAACCCGCTTCGTCGTCTTCCAGTGCTGCTGGTTTGTTGGGTCGTGTCGTGGCTCAGTTAACGCCCAAGGTTTCTAGTAGTAGTTCGGCGCTTAGTAGTGCTTCGTCGTTGTCGTCAGTGCCCATGGGTCGTCCGGTTCGTCAGCACTTACCTAGCTCTGGCCCGGCCGAGGTCGGCATGCTCGCAATGACCTGTCTTTCGATGTATACCGCAGCCGTGCACCAGCGCGCGCGCCGTCGGAGTCGTGCCTAGTTGGCAAGAGGCGCAAGTGGGTCTACGATGCAGGCATGTCTCTCACTCTCACCTCTCTTCGCGCACGTCAAATTCTTGATTCCCGTGGAAACCCCACCGTGGAAGTCGATGTCGTGCTTTCTAACGGCGCTTTTGGTCGTGCTGCTGTTCCATCTGGGGCTTCTACTGGTTCTCACGAAGCGCTAGAGCTGCGCGATGGGGACAAGAAAGTGTACGAAGGAAAGGGGGGGCTCAAGGCAGTTGAGAATGTGAATACCGTGATTGCCAAGGGCTTAAACGGTGTGGACTGTCAAAACCAGCGCACGGTAGACCAGGCGCTCTTGGCTCTCGATGGTACGCCCAATAAAGATAAGCTCGGTGCCAATGCCATTTTAGGTGTATCTATGGCCATTTGCCGCGCTCGTGCCGTGGGCGAAAAGCAGTCCCTCTATGCTTCGTTAGCGCAGCAATTTGGAGTTACGCTTGGAGCTCAGGTTAAACTGCCAGTTCCACTCATGAACGTTATCAACGGTGGGGCTCATGCCGATTCTGGGCTTAGCTTCCAGGAATGTATGATTGTGCCTGTAGGCTTTACGAGCTTCCACGAGGCTCTGCGCGCCGGAGCCGAAGTGTTCCACGCTCTCAAAAAGATCTTAAAGAAGGCGGGGCACGTAACTGCAGTAGGGGACGAAGGTGGCTTTGCACCTCATGTCAAAAATTCTGACGAAGCCTTTTCTATCTTGATGGAAGCCATTGCTGCGGCTGGGTACACCGGCAAAGTAAAACTAGCGATTGATGCTGCCGCTTCGGAATTCTATAAAGATGGAAAGTACACAATTGATGGTCAGGTACTTACTTCGGATCAGCTAGTCGATTTCTATGCAGCACTCTGTAGTAAGTTCCCAATTGTTTCTATCGAAGATAGCCACCACGAAGATGACTGGGCAGGCTTCCAGGCACTGAAAGCTAAAATTGGTGCCAAAGTGCAATTGGTGGGAGATGATTTGTTTGTCACCAATGTCAAACGCATTCAGGAGGGTATTACCAAGAATGCCGCTAACTCCGTGCTGATTAAAGTGAACCAAATTGGCAGTATCAGCGAGACGGTCGCTGCCATCCAAATGGCACAAAAGCAGGGTTGGACGGCTATTTCGAGCCACCGCAGCGGTGAAACAGAAGATGCCTTTATTGCTCACTTGGCAGTTGGTTTGCAAACAGGCCAAATCAAAACTGGTTCACTGAGCCGTACGGATCGTGTTTGTAAGTACAATGAGCTGCTACGTATCGAGGAGGAATTGGGAGAAAAAGCTCAATACGTTTCATCATTCTCCGCATGAACCCAACCAAGTGGATGGTGGTCCTCGGCGTAAGTGTAGTGATTCTTAGTCTCACCTGGTGGTGGTGGCCAAAATCTCTCCATCGCCCGGATCTGGCCGATAAGATGAGTATTGATGCGCATGGCTCCACCTCTACGCTTGTGCCAACGCAAACGGTACACGATGTGCCTTGGGATGAGCTCTCGATTTTTGTGCCCTACAGCAATGTTCCACCAGAATTTGTGAAGCAGGGGGTCAAATCGAATATCGTCCAATTGGATAATATTAACCTGTGGGTATTTAGTAATAAGCGGCAGGTAACAGCGTGGTTTGAACTGCCGCGCCATGTGGATGTGGAAAGAAATTTGGTATTACCGCGCAATAAATCCACTCTACACATCGAACTGCAGTTTGGCGGTGCGGTAAAGTTACGCCCGTACTAACGGCGCGGTTGCCACCTGTGACGAATCCAGGGGAGCGAGAGCGTGGAAAGAATGTAGCCACACACGGGTATACAGGCACCCAAAAACAGCTGCGGAGTTTGCTGAATCCATAAGAGTCCAAGCGCTGTTACATATGTAATGACACAAATAGAAAGCCGGCGTACTAAGCTGGTTTCCCAGGCTTTATCGAGCTCAACTCGGTTGTTTCGAGTTTCGATGACCGATAGTCGTTCTTCAATACTCATAGACTAAGTGATGGTCGGGACGACAAGACTTGAACTTGCGACCTCTGGCACCCCATGCCAGCGCTCTAGCCAACTGAGCTACGTCCCGTTTCGCACCTGAGTATACAGACAACTTGCGTCTCGCCAACTACACCTAAATTCTCTAGCTTTCTGGATGACCGGAGAGATGTGGGGCTGGGTGTTTGGGGGATAAGTGATTGGAGCGGGTAGTAGGGTTTACACCTACACCTCTCACCGGAAGGTGAGCACACAGAGGTTATGCTATACCCGCAGCAGAATTATTCTATCAATGTGCATAAAAAAAGAAAAGTCTTTTGTACATGCTTAAAACTACATAATTGACAATACTAAAAATAGTAGTATTTCACCATTAATACCCTTGAATCTATGAAAAAAAACGAGTAACGTCACGCCTCTGGAACACATGGACGAACCCCTTCGTTCCCTCACCGTTGCCGAGACATTAGAAGAGCTCCGTACTGCCATTTGGCACCGGCGCCCTATTTTGGGCGAGATTATGCAGAAGCACGGCGATAAAAATCTGTTCCAATACACCAAGGACTTTTTAGATGTAAACTCGGCGCCGCGCCTAGATATGCGCAAGCCAGAGCTTATTGCCGAAATTGAAGAACTTACAGCCGAGCGCCTGGGTCCAGATGTAGCTAAGAGCGTGGCAGGTCAGCTCAAGCGAATGCCACTCGTTTCCACGGCTGATCACCATGCGCCGCTCACACATCCATTTTGGGTGAATGCGAATCTTATAACGGCGCTACCGGCTATGGAACGACCCGATCTGGATTTGCAGCACATTGTGGTGCTTTCTTTTGCGAGTGTGTCGCTCAATAACGCTTCGGGTTTTCCGCGTGGGGTACAGTTTTACGGTGGTGTTGGCGGCTCCGAGAATATTCTGCGTGTGCCGCTTTTGCCCGATAAACTGAAGATGGGAGTGGTGTATAAAACTCGTGGTTTCACAACCGAAGACATTGCCCGCGTAAAGGCCGATCTCGATCGCAAACAAAAAGAGGGGCGGCTCTCGCCTGAGCGAGCAGCAGGTGTTATGGAAGTGATTGATCGCTTCTTTGCTACTGATGACATCTATGCCTGTAGTGATCTCTCGT
>CAZLUF010000060.1:991-1855 GCA_964562645.1 uncultured Candidatus Peribacteria bacterium | reverse complement strand
CGCGGATTAACTACACGCGTTGGCCACATTTATTCCATGGGGCAGTAGATGCAGAATCTCCCGAAGATGTGCCATTACCGTCTCTTCTCTATATTGATATCGAAACACTTGTTACGCGCTTGCTCTTAAAAAAGCACCTGCAAGACAAGACTAGTTTGGTCTACAAATTCATGTTCGATCTGGCTTATCGCGCCATTGTTCTCCGTGATTTTGATGGTATTCCCGGGGCGTTTTCCACTAAAAAAGGGTGGGGGACGCATTACTTCTGGGGGATTGACGCGCATCACCACCGTGTGAAATTGCACTTGGTAAATAACGAGCTTACCAATGCCGATGGAGACCTAAAGATTCCTTTTACGCCCGAAGGAATCGCTGCCGCTCTTAACGAAGGAAAGGCCTACCCGGCCATGTTGCTATGTTATTTGATGGTCTCGCTCTACTACGGCATGAAGTGTTTGGGTGGGTTCTGCCAAGTAAACGATTTGACGATGTCCAAGGCCGCTTGGCAGAAGTTACTGCGCGAAGTGGGGGAGAACGAGGAGGCTGACGCCCTAGAGCCTGTGCAAACGAAAGAATTGGGCGGAGATGGCATGGTGTTGGCCTACGTACGCACGGCCGATGAGCACCTTATGCCCGCCTCGTCTTTCGACATGATCTTAAACAAGAACGACACCTCGGTGCGGAGGTACTTAGACCGTAGTAAGCACGTGTCGCTCACCGAAATGATGAATCCATTGCTGCCCGAGATGTACACGGTGTTGTATAGCAGTGACGAACGTAAGCCGGAGTACCTTAAAAAGACCTTAGAAGAGATTGTGATTGGTACGGGTTTGCAGGAGAAGCTGCTTGGGATAGGTAAGTAAT
>CAZLUF010000060.1:0-981 GCA_964562645.1 uncultured Candidatus Peribacteria bacterium | reverse complement strand
GACAATATAATATTGTTGGCAGCTATTTTTGTCTTATGAAAGCCATAAAAATTTCCATTAGATGTACAAAATTAAAAAATATGTTATTTTGTATTTGCTCTTTTCACCATCGGCTGGTTTTAATTAACCGGGATGTAGTGGGAGAGAACCTGGAACTGGAGACGACCTATGAAGACGACCTTCGACCGCATGCTGACTAAGTGGATGGACACCCCGATCGCAATCACGACCAATAACGCCAACGGCAAGCTGTGGGGCGACGACTCGGGTTACCGCGCGATGCGGACCCTTAACGTCAACCCCGCACCGCTCGTGATCCCCGACAACCTGTTAATCCGCCCGGTGTACGAGGGGTTCTCCCCGTACATCGACGGGCTCAAGATCCCTGGCTCGGAGCTGGGGGCCGGCCTGCAAAACGGGGCCTTCGTGCTCCGCGAGGCGGCCGCTCGCTCGGTGAGCCTCGCCGCGCAGACCATGGACCGCCTGAGCGGTGGCCAGTTCCGATTCGTCGGGCTGGATGCCTTCCGGTCCGGTCGGCGGCAGCAGTACGGCTACACGAGCAAGCTTCGCGAGCAGATGATCATGGCGAACCTGACGGATGAAGACGTAAACAGTGACAACCGCGTGGCGGACTTCATCGGCTGCAGCGTGCGCGGTGACGGGGTCTTCTCGTGGGTGAAAGTCGCGCAGGATGGCGTTTACGCTACCCTCGCGGCCGAACTCATGCAGATCCCGGCTATCGCAGACGGCTGCCGCCAGTACGCCGAAGCCAACCCTGACTGGGGCACGGTCGACGATGCGCTCTACGAGTACATCATCGCGTCGCGCAACTCCGGCCTTGGTGCGGCGGCCACTCGTGGCACGCTGGTGTGGGAATGCAATGCCCACGCGGGCGGTGGTGCTGTGGATGTTATGGTGGTGGATGTGAGCGGCAAGCTGCTTGCGATCACCCCCTTCGACTTCCCCGGTGCCTTCTCGTCC
>CAZLUF010000059.1:3214-7656 GCA_964562645.1 uncultured Candidatus Peribacteria bacterium | reverse complement strand
ATGGCTTGATTGTATAAATAAAGACAAAGATACATCAATGTTTACACCCCAAACTTACACCGAGCCGTAATACCAGTAGAAAGCAAACGCCCATCACTACAAGCTAACGCCAATTCCTCAGCCTGAATCCGTACTTCTTTACCCGGCAATTTGCTATGGAAAATACCGGAGAGCAAGCGATGGAAACTCTCAGAAGTATCGTGCTGCGCATAACCATTCAAAATCAAAAATGCGGGTTCGGGACTCAAAAGAGCCACGCAGTTTTCGAGTAGTGGCGCCAGGTCGCGCTCAATGCGCCAAGCCTTGCCTACTGGGGAGTGGCCATAGGCTGGTGGATCTAAAATAATGGCATCGTACGTTTTGCCGCGCTTGAGTTCGCGAGCCACAAACAGGGCTGCATCCTCGGGCATCCAGCGGATTTTATCGGACGCTATGTGGTTTGTTTCGGCACTTTGCCTGGCCCAGGTAATCACGGGCTTGGAGGCATCGACATGTGTGACAAAGTGACCATCTTTTGCGAGCGCCATAGTGGCACCACCGGTGTAGGCAAAGAGATTAAGGACACGCAGTGAGCGCCCCTGACCACGCGCTCGCGCCCAGTTCCAATTAACCTGCTGCTCGGGGAACACGCCGGTGTGCTTGTAAGGAGTCAGGCTCGTTATCAGCTGCAGATCATCAAAATTTGTCAGCCACTGCTCTGGCACATCTGAGTACCGTACCCACTTGCCCTGCCCTTTGGGCCCTTCGTACGCGGCATCTACTTCTTCCCACTCTTCTGGGCGGGTATACGTTGCCGCCTCGGCTTCCGGATCGGGACGGACAATGCGGTAGTCGCCCCATTGCTCTAAGCGCTGGCCATGGCCGAAATCTAAAAGACTATAATTCGTGTGTGACACACCCTGATTGTATCAAAAAGAGGACCGACTGGCAGTCCTCTTTTCGCTTCCCAATCTTCTGGTGTGAATTACTGTGTTTGTACTGGAGCATCATCGACATCCATTGGACCAGGTCGACCCAAGGGAGGCGCGGGCAAGGTCACACCTTTTTCCTGTGCCAATTGCTCGATTGTTTTACCGGCTGCAAATGCAGCCTTCAGTTCATCTTGAGTCATTCCTAATTTTTGAGCCAAGTCTGCCGGCCCCCGCCCATGGCCACCAGGGTGCCTACCATGTCTGCCCGGGCCAAATGGCATCATGCGCTTAAGATCAGGATTGGCTGCGATAGCATCATCCATGGTTTTCTTCATATTTTGGTGGGCGGTCTCTAGGGCTGCCTGACGAGCAGTGTCATCGTCGAGGGTCAAAGCGGCGGTAAGTGCGGCTTTATGTTTTTCGGTTGCAGTTTTTTGTATCGCAACCAGGGCATCAATATTTTTTAGAAATGCGTCGTCACGCTCAATCATCTGCTGTACTTGGTCTACCGTCATTGGCGGACGCTGCTTGCCAAAGTGCGAAGAGCTGACCGAAGTGGCCGATGTTGTTTCCATTGTTTGCGCCGCGTGCGAAAGTTGAGCGAGTGCCGGTACGGCAATAATAAGTGCCGACATGCCGGTGAGGGCGCCAACGGTGAATGTTTTTTTCATACAAGTGGAGAGAAAAGAAATGAAAACGGGTAGTCGCGACTGATGGCACTGTAGACCCTATTACTTAAGAAACTATTAACAGCCTTAATTCCTTATATCAAAGCCAAAAAAATAATTACTCAACCATTGGAATATGAGACAGTCTAAATATTGATATTATCACCAATTTATTGTATAATAATATTATTCAAATATGGGTCTACAACTCACACCCGCACCGGAAAACGATCTGCCAATCATTCATCCAAAGTATGGCAACGTGCTGCTGACCATGGCACACGCTAATTTGCGAAACCAGGTTGCCCAAATACTTAGTGCCCTGGGGAGCAACCCCATGCAGATCATTGCCAATCAACGAGCCGTGCCAAGAGCCGATGTACTACGCGATATTATTGCTGGTGCCAGAGAGTTTACCGGCCTTAAAGCCGCTGATAGACCTTCGGAAACAGCGTTAGATTTTGCGGCCGAGCTCAACGAAGTAGGTATTGATCGTGTACTAACCTGGCTGGCCAGAGCCAGGCCACAGGGAGAACTCGGCGCCACGGAGTTCTATACACTCATGTCCAAACTCAGCGAAGTACCACTGACGACTCAGCGACAACTTGCACCAGTGTTCCATGCTTTTGGCAAAGCGCTTGCTGCGCACAGCATATGGGCTGGCAAAACTAGCCAAGCCCTCTATGCCAATACGCTCCCGCACAAATTCCAACGCCACGAAACACGCGAATCCGTGCATCTCCGGAGCTGGTCAACTCTGGCGCAAATGCTTGCCAATCTTCTGATTGAAACTTTCGCCAAAACTGAGCACGGCCCACTCACCGATCATGATATTCAACAGGTCTGTGATAAATATGCTCAGTTCTGCCAAGCCTTCGATCGTTTACAGTTCCTGCGCACACACTTTCCAGAGCTCTATACTTCACTGAATTTACGACAGTTCGCCGAGGTCAATTTTACCTCGCAGAACGGCTTAGATTGCACGCCAAATCAGGTGAAAGACTTGCAAGCACTCATTCGTAAAGGCTTTGGCCAAGACCGTGTTGATAATTTCGAGCGCGAGCGTACCAGTGGCAAACTCACCGTTCACACAGTAACCAAACTGATTAACCAGTGTCCTACTATAGTCAACTGTGCGACATCGTACGCCATTAATGATCGATGGAGTGTTTTAGATTGGTGGGCCCGTCACAGTAAAGATGATGGCCTGGCTCGCGCCTGCCTGGTGACAGGAGCCGAAACACAAAAAGATCGCCGACAGCTCTACAGCTGCAACTGGTTAGCTGTAACGCACGACACGCAGTGCTTGCATGGTATTAGCATTGATGTTGAGCGAAGCGAAGATCCGCCTGTGCCTTATTTAGGTAGTCTTATTTTAACTGCCGAAGAGCTCGCGCGCTGTCCCGCCAAATTACCCCAGCATAGAGCCGAGGTCCAAGAAGCTGAGCAATTAGCCAGTGCCGCCACTGGCGCCTTTATACCCGTAAAAATCGGTAACGAACCGCACTGGGCAATTGAAGTAACTGTTTCCGAAAGTGAATATCGAGCGTTCGCACAAACGAAGTGTGCACCACTCGGTCAACAGTTGTTCGAGGCCATGGATCACGCCCAAACGCTCAGTACACCCGCACCAGTGCTCGTGTGGTGCAGTGCCTCTAGTGAACCTATTCCTCATACACTCAGGCTCATCTTTGGCCCAAACCCCGTATCTGCTGCCGCCCTGGACGATTTCAATCAAGCACGACGAGAGTTCAAAGTACAGATGCAAGAACTCCACGGGAGCCCTTCGGTTGTCACTCCAAACTCTGCCAATAGCCATCGAACACCGTCTGCAGCAAACGTGCCAGTGGTGGGTTCTCAATCGTAGTGGCGCACTCTTGCCCATCTTGTAAAGTCACCAGACAGACAACATCGCCATAGAACATCACTTCGCTACTGAACATATGGCAGCAGCGTCCGGTCATAATACGAGTTTCGCGGAGCATGTCGTGATTCTTTTTTTTGAGTGCATGGGCCGCGGGCGTATCGCACAGAATAACGCGAGAGGTAATTTGTCGCCGAATTCGTGTTTGAATAAACTGATCAAGGACCGGCATGCCACTGGAATGTTGATCTAGCGGATGGGCAAAAGAAGAAACCACTGCCCCACTGGGAATTTTGGCCATAAACGACTGCCAGGCCGCCGCCACACCTTTGGGTTCCTCAAAAAAATGTACACGCGGCAAAGCGGTTTGCTCGTTTCGTAAACTGTCCAGCGCCGGCAAAGCGCGCAAGATCTGCTCGCGTTTTTGATCCAACGCCACACGATCCGCATCGATCACATTGAGCAGTCGCCTGGTATCATCTACCGCAAATAGATAAGCATTCTTGCGGCGAATCATGGAAATGAATCCCCGGCGCTGCAATTGCTGGCAGGTGAACTGTGCCGTGCTCTTATTAAGATCGGCCTGCTTAGCAATCTCGGTAACACGTGCGGTGCCAAGTGTCAGCAGGACCTTATAAATCCTCGCCTCATTACGACTGAGACCAAGGTTTTCGAGGAGTTGATCGACAGTATTCATCTGGAAAGTATACCAGAATTTCAAATAAATGACAATTTTTTGTTGTCGTTTTTATGGCTTATAGAAAAGGATAATCATCTATCAGGTAAATTAATATCAATAACACATTGTTCAATATAGACAAGCACGAGATACTGCCTGCCTTTTTTCTAACCCTCTTTATGAATCTTCGCCGTTCGCTCGCACGTTTTGTGCTCACCGCTTTGGCCCTCTCGGTTATTGTACGGTTCCCCATCGATGCTGTTGTGGAACATGCGAAAGCAGCTCCGTACATTCCGCGCCTGCAGTTAGATGTCTCTGGC
>CAZLUF010000059.1:0-3204 GCA_964562645.1 uncultured Candidatus Peribacteria bacterium | reverse complement strand
GGGATGGCTCAGACAGTAATGGTCAGTGTACCGGCAGCCGCTCCATTATTTCTGGAGCCAGCGGCGAGTGGTCAGCCAGTTACATTGATGATACCGATAACCGCAGCGGTGGTTGCAACATGCGCTACACCTACGTAGACCCGCAGGATTGGTACTACTTGATTCTGTGGTACGAAGGCGACAGTCGCCAATGTGCCGGAGGAGGTGTACATGTGCTCTCGCACGGACAGAGTGTGAGCTTGCAAGACGATACCGACAATCGCGCCGGATACTGCACGCTTAAGGCTCAGCTGCGACCAAAAGTGGCTATTCAGACACTCCCTATTACGCACCGTATCTGTACGTACTCAACAGGCTGGGGTGATACCACTCAAGTGTACGGCAGCAACAACGGAATCCCCGCTTACCTCTGTAGCAACTGGGCATCGGAAGTAGCCACCAATTACAATTTGTATCAGCTCATCAGTTTAGACGATACCGACAATCGCGGTGGTGGTCGTGGGTTTCAGATCCGCTTCGAAGGCACTGCCAACCCGTACTACACCCCTCCAGCCTGTAGCGACGGTCGCGATAACGATTCCGATGGTGCAGTAGACCTAGCCGATTTCTCCTGCGGAGGTAATGCCAATCGCAACGACGAAACGAACCCAAAAAGCCAGTGTCAAAACGGTATTGATGACGATGGCGATGGACGGATTGATGCCCAGGATCCCGGCTGTCTGACCAACGGTGTGTATAATCGACAGTTGAATAACGAGGCGCTTGCCAATCCTCCTGCAACAGCGGATGTCATTCTCTATGCCAATATTTCTAAAACTGGCACAGAAAATACGACGAGCACTACTGTACAAGTTGGCGATCCAGTTTACGTAAATATGGCCTTTTTCAACCAAGGCCCTGCTGCCACTGGACCACTAACAGCCGTAGTAGAATTTCCTACGGGCATGACATACGAAAGTGCATACCAAATCAATAACTGTGTAGCTACTGCCAATAAAGTCACTTGTACTAATTATCCAAGCGTCACACCTGCGACACAAAGTGCAGCGTTCCAATTTAAATTCCGAGCCACTGCACCTGTTACTAATGCAGGGCTTTCGACCCTCATCGGCGGACTCTTGGTTGATCCCATCCCTAGCAACAACCGTGTAAACCTGAGTGTTACCATTACCCCTGCCACCACACAATGCTCTGACAGAATCGATAACGATGGTGATGGCGCCATCGATCTCGCCGATTTCTCCTGCGGAGGTAATGCGACTCGAAACGACGAAACTACACCGCGCAGCCAATGCCAAAACGGTATTGATGACGATGGCGATGGCCGCATAGACGCTCAAGACCCTGGCTGCTTAACAAACGGCACATACAACGCACAGCTCAATAATGAGGGCGCTGCGAATGTCACAGTGTGTAACGATGGCCTTGATAACGACAACGACGGCGCCACCGATACTGCCGACTTCAGTTGCCAGGCATCTAACGGTACCAGCGAAACTTCGCCTGCTGCCCAATGCCAAGATGGAATTGATAACGATGCCGATGGCTGGATCGACTTCCGTAACAACGTGCCAAGCGATCGAGATCCGGGATGTGCCAACTTCCAAGACAACGATGAGCGGAATTCTGGGGCCAATGCCTGCAATAATGGAACCGATGATGACGGCGATGGAAAAATTGATCTGGCTGATCCAGGTTGCACCATTGGAACCGACACCAGCGAAATCGATCCCCTGCCGCCCGCTTGTCTCACGCCAACGTTTACCGGCACGATCACTCCATCTCCCTACTTTAGCTTTGAGCAATGGAGCCCGCTGCGCTGTATCACTACTTGGACGTACTTCCACAACGAAACTTTTGCCGACGGTCTCATGAATACCCCGGGCCTCACGAGCTCTATCGACTCTGTAGATAGTGATGATGGTATCGTGAACGCGAGTTGTCCTGGCAACAACGCCGCCTGCAGCAACTACTTTTTTGGTCCGCAGAGTGGTGGTGTTACTTTCAACTTCTCCGAAGCGGTCTTGGGTCAGCTCCCCACACACGTAGGCTTGGTGTGGACCGATGGTGGCACAAACTCCACCATCACTTGTACGGCACGCGATATCAACGGCAACGTTGTTGGTACACGTTCCTTCACAAGTGGCGATGAAGTCTTCTACAACACATTTGGTGAAGATACATTCTGTGGCTTTGTCAGCAGTAACGGTATTAAATCATTGAGTATCAGCGGTGTATCGGCTGCCGATGTCGGTGCTGACGTAGACCACATTCAATACGGTCGCCTGGGTGTTACTGTGCCCGCCTGTCGCGATGGCATCGATAACGATGGCGATGGCAAAGTAGATTTTGCTCAAGATGGCGGGTGTAACTCGATCGATGATACCGATGAAGGTGGTAGCACACAGTGTTCCGATAACATCGACAACGATGGCGACGGACGTATCGATCTGAATGATCTGAACTGTGCCAATGCCCAAGACAACGACGAGAGCAGCCCAGTAGCCACGTGTGCCGATGGTCTCAATAACGATAACGATATTGGTGCCGATGCGGCCGATGCCGATTGTCATACCGATGGTAACCCCTATAACGCTGGTTCTTACGACCCAAGCCGCAGCGAAAATAATGCCAATAATGCCGCTTGTGCTAACCGCCTTGATGACGATAGCGATGGCCTAGTAGACATTAACGACGTTGGTTGTTACACCAATGGTGTGTATGTGCCTGCCGATCAAGATGAGTACAACAACACCTCGAGTTCCTCTTCTTCCAGTAGCAGTTCGTCTTCGTCAGCGCAGAGCTGGTCTATTTCCTTAGCTGGCCACCCTCAGGTGAACCAGGGTTCGGCCTTACCATACGTAGTAACCCTCACGAACAATGGTGGTACTGCCGCTAGCACAACCGTGAACTTCTCATTACCAGCTGGCACAACCTTCAATAGCCAGTACTCGGCCGGCTTCTGTAGTCAGCAGGGAAACAATGTGATTTGTACGCCAGGCACAGTAAATAGTGGCCAGAACAACTCGTTTGTCATCTATATCAATGTACCGACTTCGGTAGCTTGTCAGACGACACTCTCGGCTACAGCAAGTACTGTCACCGGCGTTACTAGCAACACCGTAAACACCGTTGTCACCTGCGGCAACAGCTCCTCTTCCTCCAGCTCCTCTTCGCAGGTACCAGCTTGTCGCGATGGCATCG
>CAZLUF010000058.1:3759-7818 GCA_964562645.1 uncultured Candidatus Peribacteria bacterium | reverse complement strand
ATCACCGTTATGCCCGCCTGACGCAGTGCCTCTACCCCGCGACCACTCACCCGCGGATCGGGATCGAGCATGCCAATCACTACTGTCTTGATACCACGCTCCTGAACGATTTCGATACATGGAGGTGTTTTTTTGCCAGCAAACGGCACACATGGTTCTAAGTTTACAAAAAGCACATCATTTGAACTAATTTTTTGAACATACTTTTGCAGCAACAGACGCTCCGCGTGCGATTCACCAAACTTGGAATAGTACGCCTCTGCCAGGATAGCACCATCGCGCACCAGTACAGCACCCACTAACGCTCCACTACCAACAAAGCCGCGACCGTGCGCGGCAAGTTGGAGGCACCGATGCATTGCAAGATCATGCTGCACTGTTACAGGGTAGCAAAGCCGTTAGAGCTTGGCGATCACGTCGTCGAGCCGCAGGAGGGCCACCTCGAGCATTTTGAGCCATTCCAAAAGCATTGCTGCTGCTGCCCGAACCTTCTCTTGGCTATCTTCAGATTTTCGTGCCGTGGTACTAAAGCGCGTGGCCTCAAAAGACAAATGTCGGCTCATGTCGTACACATTATCGTAATTCAAGCGCCTGCCTGGTTCGGTGACAGCCCCAAGAATGACAGCCAACTGTTCTTCGGTATCGACAGCAGGCAATGATACTTTAAGCAACTGAGCCAACTCGCTCAGCACAGGCTGAAGTTCGATCTGCGTTATATACAACGTGCACAAATACCAATTGAGACAGTGACTTGCCTCAATAATTGCCTCCTCTTCTGCCTCACGACTCACTGCCTCCAAAAGCTCAACACATTCGGCAACTACTGAATCTGCACAGTATCTTTGAGCCATTTTCGGCTCTAGCGATAGAGCCTTGGCCGTGTCTCCAGTAGGTCGATCAACAATACAGTTTTGAATTTGTTTCAGGCGTGCAACAATACGCTGCGCCATTTTTTGTGCATCTGGTAACTCTGGTACCGTTTCGGTTTTTTGCGCAGCAGAGTCGAAAGCTCGATACACTTCCGATTCTGCACGGGAGAGTTCACCAGTAGCGGGAAATTGCACAATCCCTTCGGCCCCTAAGTCCATGAGTATTCGACGATACTTTTGCTGCTCTACTATTGGCACAGCAATCGTGAGCGCCTTCCAGTCGGGTCGCCCTACTAGCGGCTGAACCGAAGGCGACTGCATTCCCATTTGCACAAATGCATCAATTTTGTCGACCGGAACGTGACACTGAAACATGGCATACGAGTTCCGTTGTCGAGCTGCTTCGAGAGCTAAGGCAAATTCTTGTAAACGATCTCGAGCCTCGCCCTGTAATACAGTTAAATTATTGGTGTAGAGATCTGTCGTAATGTTGTTCGGATCAAAAAACGGAACCTTGAGTTGTGAGCCAGTGGGGTACGGGAAATCGCCCTCAACAATTTGCAAATTGTTTTCGCGAGCGGTCCGGCCCGATTCGACAATTTCATAAGCGGCTACCGCTCGGCCACTCCCCCGCCACTCGCACGTACGTGTATCCGCACCCTCCAGCGCCATTACAGAACCACCTGAGCCAAGCAATGCTCGCAGTGCGGAGCGCGTGAGCATGGGATATTTCGAAAAAATCTGTCGTTTTAAATCACTGGGTGCAATGATCTGCTGTTCGTTGGGAGCCAAAAAACGCAACCGACACGGGCCTATCCCTAAGCTTAGCAAGCGCTGAATATCGGTACGAACGCCGTAGGAGCGTGCAATGAGTGCCGCTTCGGCTAATACATCGGAGCCCAACAAAAAAGCGGTAGCTTGAGCCTGCTCAAATGGCATATTGGCAGCCACTGCTCCTGGACCCTTCATGGCCCGGAAGCGCACACCTTGCACCCGGGCTTCATCACAACGATCTAGATCGACAACGTCGCCAAAGCCAGCCGATTGTAATAGTGACAGAGCAGGGTTACGAGAGTCGCTCGAAAGCGCTGATTTTGAGACAATCACTAATGGGGATTCTGGGGATGACATAAAAATTGGGAACAAAGCAAAAAACCTCACTCGGGAGGTCTAGAGATAGAATTTGGATTAGACTACTGCATGACCTGCCCGATGGAATCGAGAGGTGTGATGGTGCCGACAAGCAATCGCGGTACGTGCCATTTATCCCAAGTGTATTCAGATAATTGTTTGTGTCAATGTATTATTACGATAATACAACTTATTTAGGAAAATAATGACGAAGCAGGACTATGGCATGTCCAGACAAATAAACCAGAAATGAATTTGTGAGCAGATTAGTTACTTTTTCTTTTTTGCTTTTGTGCCCTTGAGCACGCGCTTGTAACCACGTCCATCGCGTAGGAATTTGGCTACGCGCGTAACAGTGGTAGTGCTAGCACCGGTCATCTTGGCCACATCACGGTAGGTCTTACCTTGCTTGAGTAACTTAGCCACTTCTAAACGCTCGCTCCCTGCTTGTAATTCCGGCAACGTACCGATATCACGCAGAAACGTAACCATATCGGCCTGGGTTTTGGCTTGGAGCATGGCCTTTACCAAAGCCGTAAACCAGGGATGGCGACGGAAAGAGCTTTCCGAAAAACGTTGGCGGTGACCGGTCGGCATATAGGCCAGTGTATCGTAAGCGATTAACGTTCGAAAGTAAGATCGAGATCTAAATCTGCAGCCATGGCCGTGGCTGCCATACCACCACGTTCGGCATCGCCGCCTGGCAAATCTGCATCTCGCAGCAACTCTTCTAGCCTTGTTTGTAGTTCACGAGTCCTACCCTGCAGCACCAAGCGCTGAGTTGCTTCTGCGGTGGCACCGTAACCTAAATCGGTAACCCGATCGATCGTTCCTGGACGAAGAGTATTTGGCATAGACCGTAATTATACAAACTAATTTTAATCTGTCAATGTAGTAGTACAGTAATACAAACTTCAGCGAAAAATAAACAAGATAGCAGATTAAGACATCTTAAAAATTTCTTGCCTAGGTCCTTACAATAGAGATATGACTAAACTTACACCCATCTTGGGCATTATTGCCCTCTCTGGCATTACCGCAGCTGCGGTGACCACAGGTACTCTGCATTACGCCAATGCCCCCACAACCCCGCCAACGCAAGCTGGCACTCGCCTGCCTGCGGAAATTGGATCTCCGCGCGATTACGAGGCTAAAGATTCCCCTATTGTCCGCACGGTAGCCAGCGCCAACAATTCGGTAGTGAGTGTGATCGTCAGCAAAGACATGCCAAAAATGGAACGTTATTTCGAAGCCATGCCCTTTGATAGAGATCTGTTCAATGGTTTTTTTGGCGGATCTCCTTTCGATCTCCAAATTCCTCGTATACGCCAAAATGGCACCGAGAAACGAGAAATTGGTGGTGGCACAGCCTTCTTTGTCACTAGCGATGGTCTACTGATGACCAATAAACACGTGGTCGATGATCCCGATGCCGAGTACACGGTTTTTTTGAACGACGGCCGTAAACTCACCGCCAAAGTTGTGGGGCGCGACCCCACCAACGACGTAGCCCTGTTAAAAGTAGACGGTAAAGATTTTACCCCGGTGCAGTTTGCCGAAGGGGCCGATCCCCTGCTCGGCGAAACCGTGGTGGCCATTGGAAACGCCTTAGGTGAATTCCGTAACACCGTGAGTGTTGGCGTGGTTTCTGGACTACGTCGTAACATTACCGCTGGCGATATTGGCGGAGCTGGGAGCGAGCGCCTCAATTCCATTTTACAAACAGATGCTGCCATTAACCGTGGCAATTCCGGTGGTCCGTTACTCGATTTAGCTGGCAAAGTGATAGGTATGAATACAGCGGTAGCCAACGGCGCCCAGAACATTGCCTTTGCCATTCCTGCCAGCGACTTACGGCAAGTCCTGAAAAGCTACGAGGCCAATGGTCGAATTGTCAGACCCTACTTAGGCGTTCGATACGCCCCCATTACTCCCGAGGTTAAAAAGCAGAACTCGCTCACCGTCGACTATGGAGTGATTGTCGTGCGCGGCGATACACAGACGGATTTAGCCGTAATTCCCGGATCGCCTGCCGACAAAGCTGGACTCCGCGAAAATG
>CAZLUF010000058.1:1028-3749 GCA_964562645.1 uncultured Candidatus Peribacteria bacterium | reverse complement strand
ATCATGCGCTGAATACCACTGTGCTCACTCACCAGCCCGGCGATACGTTGCGACTGAAAATTCTACGCCAAGGTAAAGAACAGGTGCTCAATGTAAAGCTAGAAGAATGGAAAGAGTAACAGACCAAAAATAACAGAATAGCACATAGAGAAGTGCCGCTACTCCCGGTAGTATCAAGGCACTTCTCTGCCTATGAACGACATTCAAACTGCCTCCATTGCCTACCATACACAGAATCCACCCGGAAAGCTGGCGACCATGGCCACTAAACCCCTCAATAATCAAAAAGACTTGGCTTTAGCCTATAGCCCGGGTGTAGCCGGACCGGTATTGGCCATTGCCGCCGATCCAACGCAAGCCTACACACTCACCAACAAAGGTAATGTAGTGGCTGTTATCAGCAACGGCACAGCCATTTTAGGCCTGGGCAACCGCGGCGCCTTGGCCAGTAAGCCAGTAATGGAGGGCAAAGCCGTACTATTTAAGAAGTTTGCGAATATTGATGCCTTTGATTTGGAGTTAGATAGCAGCGATCCTCAGGCCATTATCGAAGCTATTACCATGCTCGCCCCGAGCTTTGGCGCAATCAATTTAGAAGACATTAAAGCACCCGAATGTTTTGTGATCGAAACCGAACTCAAAAAGCGCCTGAATATCCCGGTGATGCACGATGATCAACATGGAACGGCTACCGTAGTGACAGCTGCGCTCATTAATGCCCTACACCTCACTAAGCGCACCTTTGCCGATAGTCGTTTTGTTGTGAACGGAGCCGGGGCCGCAGGTTTGGCTATTTGCCATATGCTCATTGATCGTGGAGTCAAAAAAGAACATCTGCTCCTCTGTGATTCTCAGGGCGTTGTTTCCACTGCGCGTGGCGATGTTGGCATCTATAAAGCACCATTCCAACGCGAGACTACAGCCCAAAAACTCGCCGATGCACTGCAAAATGCCGATGTCTTTATTGGTGTTTCTAAAGCTGATTGTGTGACTCCAGAGATGCTCACGAGCATGGCTGCTGCCCCAATTATCTTGGCTCTTGCAAACCCCAACCCCGAGATCAATTACGAACTTGCTAAAAAAACTCGCCCCGATGCTATTGTAGCCACCGGCCGCAGCGATCACCCAAACCAAGTGAATAATGTGCTCTGTTTTCCGTTTTTGTTCCGCGGAGCGCTCGATGCCAAAGCCAGCCAAATTACCCGGGCAATGCAGTTTGCTTGTAGCGAAGCCATTGCAGGCCTGGCCCGTACACCCGTGCCAGAGAGCGTCCTAAACGCTTACGGGCTCAGTAGCCTAGAATTTGGCACCGAATACATTTTACCCAAGCCCTTCGACCCCAGATTACTTGAGCAGGTAGCCCCTGCTGTCGCCAAAGCCGCAAAATAGTTGCCAGAGCATAATGAACATTTAGAATGCCCGGCCATGCGCGTCTTTGGTACCGCACAATCGGCTCAAGAACTCGGTGTTTTTACGAATGTACAAGTACTCCAACCTGAGCTACAAAATCCAGCTACCACCGATGGTGTTGGCTTAGAATTAGTAACCAAAAAAACGCTCGTTGAACTCGTGCGTTTGCATCGCGCGAAACTCATGGCCCTCACCTACGCCGCACAGTTTTTAGTAGTCTACAGTGCCCCTAGTTCAGAGACAGTGGCTTCGGCAACGGAAGCTGTACCCCTAGATCACACTCGGAATCACACTGATATGATTTGGCACACCGATCAAGTCCACCGTGAGCATGGCAGCGTAAATATTATCGAAGGTGAAAGCACTATCGCTACCGGCCTAGCTCCCAAATACCTTATTAACGGATTGGCACATTCTAAAACAGACACCACTGAACTTATTTGGCCTCAACTGGGCATCAATAAACATGTATTACGAAGCAATCACGCTAAAATGCTCTATACAGATGTGGGCACACTCTTCTTGCATGAAGCTTGGCAGAGCATTGATATTGGCCGCAAACATGAGGCGAATATTGAGGCACTCCGTGTCGATTTTTGGCACTACATTCAAGCAATCAATTCCGACCCTCATCTCGTTTGGATTGGCGAAGTTCCTGCCCCCTACCAAGGCCTAAACCAAGCCATTTTTACCGCTCGTACGGGATACCACTGCAAGCAATTTGATTCCACGCATGGCACAGAAACCACACGTCGTAAGCGACGCCTAGAACTACGCCCTAGTCTTAAGTTACGACGAAATTTTGACAATCAATTTGCTCACCTCACAACCGAAAACCAGGCTCGGCCGTTAGACCAAGCCTGGTTTGATAACTTGAGTAATGATTAACGCTTCTGAGCAACACCCGAGCGGGCGGCGATAACTTCGTCAGCCACGTTCTTGGGGATCTTGTCGTAGTGACTTGGTTCCATGGAGTAGCTAGCACGACCCTGAGTCATGGAGCGGAGTTCAGTAGCGTAACCGAACATGGCAGCCAAAGGCACAGTAGCGTGCACTACCTTGGCCAAACCACGTTCGCTCGTGGAGGTCACAAGACCGCGACGAGCACTGATATCACCCATCACATCACCGAAGAACTGTTCTGGTGTCACAACTTCGACCTTCATCACAGGTTCCAAGATCACTGGGTCAGCCTTTTTACAAGCAGCCTGTAAACCAATGGAAGCAGCCATTTTGAAAGCGAATTCGTTACTATCCACATCGTGGTACGAACCATCGAGGAGATCTACCTTGATGTCCACCACTGGGTAA
>CAZLUF010000058.1:0-1018 GCA_964562645.1 uncultured Candidatus Peribacteria bacterium | reverse complement strand
CCTGGATACCGCGAGTCATACCTTCCTGGAAGCCCTTATCACATGGCGTGATGAATTCACGTGGAATGCGACCACCCACCACGGAATCAATGAATTCATAACCTGTACCAGCTGGCTGAGGTTCGAGCTTAAAGACTACGTGACCGTACTGACCACGACCACCAGACTGCTTGATGTACTTCTCTTCGTGCTCGATAGCCTTGGTAATAGTTTCGCGGTACGCCACCTGTGGCTTACCTACGTTCGTCTCCACCTTAAACTCGCGACGCATACGATCGACGATGATATCCAGGTGCAATTCACCCATTCCGGAGAGAATAGTTTGGTTCGTTTCTTCGTCACTGCGCACGCGGAGAGTTGGGTCTTCTTCTGTGAGCTTATGGAGAGCAATACCCATTTTCTCCTGGTCGGCCTTGGTCTTTGGCTCAACAGCAAGCGAGATCACCGGTTCAGCGAAGGTAATGGACTCCAAGCGGATCGGTTTGCTTTCGTCGCTAATGGTATCGCCAGTACGAGTCTCCTTGAGACCGATGGCTGCACCGATATCACCAGCTTCAATGCGTTCGATTTCCTGACGTTGGTTGGCGTGCAAACGCACGATACGACCAATACGTTCCTTGTTACCAGTGCGTGTGTTGTACACGTATGTACCGGAAGTAAGCACACCCGAATACACACGAATAAAGGTAAGCTTACCCACGAATGGGTCGGTAGCAATTTTGAAGGCAATAGCCGAGAGAGGCTCTTCATTACGAGCAGCACGCTCCTCCTCTGCATCTGTCTTAGGATTCTTACCTTTGACTGGTGGAATATCGAGTGGCGAAGGCAAGTAAGCTACTACGGCATCGAGCACCAACTGCACACCCATGTTCTGGAGCGAGGAACCACATACCACGGGGTAGATCTTGTTTTTCACGGTAGCGATACGAATACCCTTGCGGAGCATATCGTCGGTAAGAGCACCGTTCTCGATATAGTAATCCATGTATTCATCACCGGCGTTCTCGGCCACCTTTTC
>CAZLUF010000057.1:5050-7853 GCA_964562645.1 uncultured Candidatus Peribacteria bacterium | reverse complement strand
CGCCGATCTCAAAAAAGATGGCGAAACATTTTGGGATGGCGTACGTAACTACCAAGCCCGCAACATGTTGCGTGAGGATATCGCCGCAGGTGATGAATGTATTTTCTACCACAGCAATGCCGAGCCCTCGTACGCCGCTGGTACCTGCACCGTGATTAAAGCCGGCACACCAGATGTGACACAGTTCGATCCCGGTGCCGAGCACTACGATCCACAGAGCGAAGAAGATAAGCCCCGTTGGTACGGCGTCACGGTGAAATATCTTTCCACTCTCCGCCGCCCCGTCACGCTCCCCGCGATGCACAAAAACCGCGTGCTCAAACACATGAAGCTCCTGCAGCGCGGTAACCGACTCTCGGTGCTCCCCCTCTCCAAGGAAGAATACGACGAGATCTTAGACATGGGTAAGTAGAGATTTTCTCAAAAGCTGTATACATATTTTGATCATATTTTTTGTTTTATTATAAATAGAAAGTATGTACTAATTTTTTATACATTAAGCCTATTTAATACGGCACTTTTAAATTGATTTATAACAAAATATTCTTATACTGTCAATCTTCATGCGCATCTACCCTACTCCCAGCGCCAGACAAGTAGAATCTTACGATTCGGTAGTGGTTATTCCGGCGTACCGAGAACCGGTAGAAGATGTGCTCAAAACACTCCGAGCACTCGATGTCCAACGCGGTACTGCCTCACTTCGTTACGCCGTATTTGTAGTGATCAATAATCATAGTAGCGCCCCAGCAGCGACCGTACAGCAAAATCAAACCTTGCACGATGCTCTCTGCCAGCAGTTGGAAGATCGAGGCAGCTGGGAAAAACTGTATGGTCATCTTTTTGTGGGCGACGCCTTTTCGGCCAAGTACGCACACCCGCAAAATAATGTGGGGCACGCCCGCCAAATAGGTACTGCCGAAATGCTGCCGCTCCTCAAATACGAAAGTACCATCCACGCTACCGACGCCGATACCCAAGTGGGAGACGAATACATTGTGGGTGGCCGCGAAGTATTTAATGACAACATCGTCGGTGCAGCCACCGGACCACTGGAATTTGTATCGAACAGCCCCTTGGAAGAAACACATTATCGCATCTACAAGCTGCAAATGGGCCTGAGAAATCGCAATTTACACGCCCTGCACGATGCGGGCGTAAATACCGCCCTCATGTCTGGAAGTAATATGACCATGCGGCGCCTGGCCTACGAACAAGCCGGCGGATTCCCAGCGGTAGAAGGTGCCGAAGATGTACTGCTTTCCATGGGTATTATCCGCGCGGGTTGGAAGATTACGAGCGACAAACGACTACGTGTACATACTTCCATGCGCACTTCCGATCGCACGCATCCCGACTGTGGCTTTGGACAACGCATGCTCAGCGCCGCCGAGTACGCCAATCAACCATCACTCGCCCCTAGTTGGTCCCCTGCTCAAGGACGCTGGTTTCGAGAAATACTAGAAAGCCTGGTGTACACAAAACGTACACGCTCGCGCGAGGAGTGGATTTCGTTTCTTATACAACTGACGCCTCAGCACGGCCCAATCTTAACTCTCAACGAAGCAGCTGTTTTAGCCGAGCGTATCGCCCTGTTACCCCCCTCACACGCGATAGTGTGTAACTATCTCCTTGTAAACGATCTACGGCGAATGGCCCACGCACGCCACCAAAGCCTACCATTGATCATGAGCTTAGATGCGCTGGAACAACAGATTATCGATGCCGATAGCTCAGGTGGTACCGAAGCCACATTCGAGAACTTTGCCACCGATCTTCGACTGATCCGTAGTGCGCACGAGCTGCCCGAAGAAGGCCGCCTAGAAGGAATTGAAATGCTCGATGTGCAGTGGAAGAACATGCATGCGGCAGAGCGTATGCAAGAGCTGCGCCACAAGTTGCAACTGGGCCTTAGTGCTTTACAGAAAAGCCAAGATCCTGTTTTCGAACCGCACAAAGAAGCACTGCAGCAAACCATTGGTACGGTACAAGGTGCACTGCCGGCTTTAGTAGCCGCACACGCTTTCGTAGATAGCCTACCAAGCACTTGTCCTACACCTGCGTTTGCCGGCGTGCGCGCCCGTCTCGATTGGTACACCGAACACTTTGCACCCGTGGAGCAAGCCGCACCAGTCCTCCTTGATCAACTGCAGCGTCATCAGCGCGCTGCCGATGCTGCATCACCCATACTCCTGGCCATACACGTGGCTTACTCTACCGCGCGTCGCATGCTGGCTCTCTGCCAGCAACTACGAATGTACGGAGCGCTCGGCTTGCCACCCGATTCCTCTGCAGCAACTACCAACACCTTCACCCAATACACAGTGAGTGCTTAAATGTTTTAGGTAATTATTGTATACATATTTTGTTCAATTTTTTTGCTTTATATATAATAAATTTTTAGAACAAATTTTTTATACACTTAGTTGTATTTCGGAGTTGCCTGGGGGCACATTGTGTACGGCTTCGCTGGGGATCGTGGTATGCATGTGAATATCGCGAATCACCTGACCCACACAACCGAGGAGGACGGCTCGCTTGGATTCTAAGGCTTCGATGATCTCGGTTTGTAACTCCGGCCAGGTGCCAAGTAAACCCTGCAACGTGTATCGGCTCCGGGCTGCCTGACCATCGGCCGAGCGTATCTGCGTTACCATCTCTTGGTGCCACTGTTGCCATGGCTCCGGCTCCAGCACCTGTAACTCGATCAAGCGACGCAGAGTGGAGCCATAGGGATCTGGAGCAAGTTGGCTCGTGGCGTGAGCACAAGTGGGAGTGTTCCCGCGTACCACCGCCGGACACA
>CAZLUF010000057.1:0-5040 GCA_964562645.1 uncultured Candidatus Peribacteria bacterium | reverse complement strand
CTCAGAGCAGGCTTGCGTCACCCGATCGCGCACTTGGCGAAGTAGCCGATCGAACTGTTCACGACCAGTGTAATCTCGAATGCGTGCCTCGTGCGCAAACCCACAACCCACCACAGGCGCAGCGAGTTCGCTTTGCATCAACTGGATTTCGGACAAGTGTGCTACCGGTAACGGCTCTGGAACACCGGTGGGTTGGCCAGTGAGGGAATAGCGGTAACCGCTTGGAGTACGAGCACTCATACGGAGGTGGGCTACAGTACCGCGGCTCCACCCCGTACGCAACGCGCTTCGGCACGATATTCACCCGTACTAAATCTTCTCTGTTTCGCCGTTTTATGCTATAATTTCGCGATGCCTACATCTGCGAATACCGACCGGCTACCAGTGCCCGATGTACTCTCGCGCGTGGCTGAATTACGGCAGCAAGGAGATACTACTATTGCCAGTATTACCTCGCAGTGTGCCGGCAGTTTGCAAGAGGTACTCGCCCGCGCGCCTGCCGCACCCGCAACAAGTGCCGACCAAGCTACGGCCCTAGATGCTGCTCAGGTAAATGTACGCAGCGTACTCACATCCATCATTACCCTTGATCAACAAACTCAAGACCAAAAAACACAGCTAGAGCAGGTGCAAAAAAAAGATGAGCGAGAAACAGCCAGGGCCCCCAAGTATCACGAAAAACTTAGAGCGCTCGAGGGCAAGTTATTCAGTTGGTCTCCAAAGTGAGCACGGACGAGAATTTTACGTGCGCTCCTAGCCCGGGAACAACAACGCGCACCTGAACGACAGGCACGAGCCGCTCAATTGAGCACGGAGCTCGAAGACATGCAAACCGAAAAAACCAAGCTCGAAGGTCAATTACAACAACAAACGACACAGTTGCTCGAAACAACTCTGCAAGCCGTATCGGGCACGTACGAAGATATTGTGCAGGTATTAAACAGCCCGGAAGCCCAAGAGTGGCTGAACGACTATTACATGAATACATCTGCGGCTCCGTCACTGGCCGAAGAAGTTGCCGAAGATCGCCTGACACAAGAGCAGGCCGATGAAATCCTCTCGCTCCTGCGTACTCACCTGGCCGAAGGATATGTAGACAGTGCCGATGCCTGGAGGGGTGGGACCGATTGCCACGATCGCGTAGAGCAACGTATCAGTCGCCTACAAGAACTCCGTGCTTTCGATACCCGCACGTGGCGAGAGCTTAGAGTGTTCATGCAGCATCGCGATGAGGCATATATCCGACCCGTAGCACTGTTACTACAACAGAAACGTGCTCGTGCTGTGGCAGGCATACACACATCGGCTGGCCACGATACCACCCCCGTGCCAACTGATGCAGAACCGCTGAGCGACATACCCGCCGAAAAATTTAAGAATTTTGCAGGTCTGAGGTTCTGGCACATCTTCCGTCATCATCCACTCGTTACGGCCATTGCCAGCCAAGAGGAAATAACGGAGATGGAAAATGTCCTCATTCAAAAGTGCTGCCAAGCCGATCTGTTTAGTGGTGGCCGCGAATCGTGGGCAGGCACGGCCGTCGCCCATACGCTCGGCACACTCCAAAATCCCAACGTGATCCCTCCGTTTGTGGCCCACATTCGAGCCACTGGCCCAGGACACACATCGGCAGCAGTCCTCCGCACGCTCAAACAAGTAATCCAAACCTGCGATCCTAAGTGCATCGATGCCGCCGTTGCCAACATGGACCCGGTATCGCAGGGCATTGTGGCACTCATGCGAAATCCTCAATCTGCCTTTAATACGCTGGATAACGACTCCATGGGTTATGCAGCCTGCGGGCTCATTGCCCAAGCCGAGCGCACACTCAGCAGAGAACAAGATGTAGCAATACTACGCACACATTCAACGAAAGAACCCCGGGTACTCCAGGCATTTTTGAACGGGTCGTTGGAGCCTGAGGAATTAGAACAATGTATTGTCATTTTGGCCGAACATTCCACCGAAACCATACCGCAGTTGACCGAGCGATACTTCGAAGATTTTGCCAAATGCCTATACCCCGGTGGCGACTGCGCCGCCATTATTTGTCGTGTTGCACGCCTACTCGAGTGCACTCACCAGGTCGTCTTTAACCGCATAAAGCAACGCCTGCACCTGCGGACCGATAGCCACAACTACGCCGAACGCTACGCACAAGCCTTGGTAGGCATTACCCAAAACTGCCAAGTAGATAACGTGGTACTCGCTCAAGAATTCGATGCAGATATTCTCGGTTCTATCGCCACCGAATCACCCGAATCCGCCGTAACCACCACTCAATTACTCAATCGTCTACGCGGTGAACCACTACACTCCACCGTAGCCGATGCCTTAGCCAAGCTAGAAAACGATAGATTTACTCAGCCACTACGTTATTTAGACACACTGCAGGCGGTAGCTGCACTGGCAGCAACAGACACCGCTACGCCTGCCGCTCCAAATTTACCAGCGATCGTCAAACGCGTACTGCCTCGCATTTTGGAATACACCCACCCGCATGTGCCAGCGAGTGGCCCGGCAATACTGGCCCACGTGGCAAACATGATGCATCAATCGTGTACCGAAGTATTCGCAACTGTGCGGGCGCACTGGGACTCAAGTGCCATCCGGAACATTCCACAATTTTTGGAAGCCTCGGCCCGCACTGCGGAACTAATAGCCGTGCCCGAGCGCCAACTCCTAGAGCCACACCTCGGCGAAGTGATTACAGCCGTGCAGGATCCCGAAGACTTTGCTCCGCTCGCCACCTACGAACAAAAGCTCGGCCTACCTGAACACACACTCCTAAAGCGCCTGGCCAAGGAACGCAAAATGGAATTTATCAAACTAGCTAGCCGAGCCCAGTGGCAGATAGTGGTTGGCGAACCAATGGCAGCTTTTTTAGAGGCTCTCCCTAAACGCACCGACGAAAAGCGCAATGCCTTTACCCATAATCCGTACGACCGCACTACGCCATTCGTTTACCGAACGTTCCAACGCCAAGATGCACTGGGCGTCGATGCCGACTCCATGACATTTTTAGCCGGATACGTACAGCGTTTTGGGCTCTCGGAAACACCAGTCATTTTTGATTACTACCGTAATTTGCACCTGGTGGAACGCGGTCAGCTCACCGAACTCCCGCCCGAGCAGCAGGCCACAGGCGTGACCACGCTGGCCGAGCTGGAAACACGGTACCACCGCATGCATGAGCGTATTTGCGCGCACGAACCCATGCTCGATGTTGCGAACCTTTCGACCTTCGATGTTGATCTGCTGAGTTCGGCCTCGGGTAAAAGCACACACACCTTTGGCGGTCGTCATTCTATGGAGAGTATGGTCGCACGATTTGCCACAGATGTGGCCGCAGGAAAAATACTCCCCGCCCCCGCCGAATACACAGCGGCGGCCATTCCGGTGGATGATGTCCGTATTGAGTTTGATCCCGCCACACTCGCCCGCGCACTTGGCCCCATTGCCGCCGATGTCATTACCGCCATCGATAGCCGCGACGACTGGACCCCCCTGTGTCGCCAAGCCCAAGCTTGTTGCCAAGCCGAGCTGGATCAGTTGGCTCCCAAGCGGCAAGGGAATAAATTTATTGAGCAGCAGTGCCAACAGTGGGAAAACATTATGAGCCGATTGATCGAAGCCAAATCGCCAGACGAAGCCATGGCAATTTTGGTCGATACGCCTCTTAAAAAAGCCCAGAGTACCGGGCTGCTTTCGGTGTGTCGCTGCCTCGTGCTCCACAAAGCCATTACCCAGGGATTTTCGGGTGATGCCGTACTGGAACTACGCACGCGCGCGGCCGATGCCGCTTCGCCCCAAGCCGCCTTGAGCATTATGAACGTGCTCAACAATACCGGGCGCGACCACGTACTACGGTTAGATGCCGCCAGCCACGAACACTACTGGACACCCGCCACCTTGGCCAAGCTGTGTGCCGCCGAAAAAAAGAAAGGTGTGGTGCACTGCAGTGCCCTGTTTGAACCCGAGAGCACGCGCCTGGCCGAAGCCATTGAGCAGTTCACACAGCACTCACTCCAGAACTCACGCGACATGCAGATCATTCCCGATCGAGGTTTTATTGGTGAACTTTCCGCCTACCTGGCCAACGCCTGCTACTCGCGCGAATACCCGCTGCTACAGTGGCAGCCGCCGGCTTACGCCGCCGCACAAAAAGTAATGCCACCTGTGGTACCGTACAAATTCGTCCGCCCCTCTACCGAGAGCACTAGTGAGCTAATGGGCTCGGCACTGCTGTTTGAGCTAGAGGCCGCCGATGGCACGCCCGTACTGCTCGTGCGACCCTTTAACGTACCGCGCGAAGACGAAATAGATATCGAATCGTTCATCGAGCGATCGCTCGATCACTTTGCCGCAGTGGCCAAACGCCGCGGCTGCCGCCGCCTACTTGTACCCGGAGTCAGCGGCAGTATCAGTAATTACCCTCGCACCTACGGGTACTTACAACGCATGTACTGCACAGACGATCGGCGCACCCCCCTTAGACACAATTTTAGCTTTAACGGATACGATATTACCAACCAGTGTTTTGTGGCTCGCGAAATTGAGCCAGAGCCTGTAGATACAACTACTACTGAGGAGTAAAACTGTACTGCATACATATTTTGATCAAATTTTTTGTTATATAGATACTATAAAGTATGAACACTTTATTTGTTCTAAATTTGATATAAATCGCATGGCACCCTTCGGCACATCGCGTTATGCCATGGCGTGTGATCGGAGCGAAGCGAAGATTGTATTGAACTCACGCAAGCTCTGCCATTTCTTCTGCACGATCAAAAGTAGAGGTAGTTGTCACTTTCTTGTCTACCAGACAAGAAAGTAACCAAAGAAACTCACCAAAAAAGAGCGCGCCTACCGCCATCCCATTCGCGAATGGGATGGCAATCCCACACCCGCGCGTATTTTCAGTTCCCACCCCTGAAGTAAAAAGTATGTAAATAAGTATGTAGGTTGAAAGAAGCACAGAGCGGGTGGTACCGCCGCCACGCTTGTCCGCCCGTAGTTCGGCGTCGAACGAAGGCG
>CAZLUF010000056.1:2480-7874 GCA_964562645.1 uncultured Candidatus Peribacteria bacterium | reverse complement strand
GCAGACTCGAGTCAAACTCCTGTCTACGTTTTTGCTCCACCCAGATAATGAGTACTTCATCCGCGAGCTCACACGCTTGCTCGGTGAGCAGATCAACTCTATCCGCCGCGAACTCGAAGACCTCCGTAAGATTGGTTTAGTGAAATCTCGTCACCGTAACCGTAAGAAGTACTACCATGTAGATAAAGACTTCCCACTGTTCCAAGATCTTAAAAACATCTTTGCTAAAGAAATCCGAGCTGAAAGCCCTGCTATCGCCAGTTTGCGTAAATTACCGGAGGTACAATTGATTGTGCTTGCGGGTACCTTTACTGGAACCGAGAGTAAGGTGGACCTGTTGGTGGTTGGAAATGTGAAGAAAGAGGTGCTCGAGGCTTTATTATTGCAAGATCCCACTCTCCGAAACATTAAGTATTCGGTCTTCTTGGAACCAGATTTCCTCTATCGCTTAAGTTTGAAGGACCGATTCATCCTCGAAATTCTGCAAGATCCTCGCCATTTGATTGTCCATAACACGTTGGCGCAGCAAATTGAGCGGGCCCAGGAGGTTTAGGCCTTTACAGAATGCTCTAAACTCAGTAACCTCCCCCCGTTCTCCCCCGATTTTCTGTGACGTCTACAATTCTCAATGATCAGGCCCAGGGCCAAAAGCGTGGTGTGCCAGATTTGCAGCCAGGCTACACCGTACGTGTATTCGAAAAGATCAAAGAAGGTGAAAAGGAGCGCGTACAGTCCTTTGAAGGTTTGATTATCTCGGTGCATAACGGCCATGTTCCAACCGATGCCAGCTTTACGGTCCGCCGCATTGCTTCTGGTGTTGGTGTAGAGCGCGTGTTCGCCGTTCACTCCCCAATGATCGAAAAGATCGAAGTAAAGAAGGTAGCCAAAGTACGCCGCGCCAAACTGTCGTTCCTTCGTGGACGCAGTGGTAAGTCGGCTCGTATGAGTGAGCGCTTCACTAATGCTGATGAATTTGGTGTAGCAGTTGCTGCTCCAGTGGCCGATGCCGCTCCAGCTGCTGAGGCTCCAGCCACCAGCGAGACAGCTGCGTAAGCCAGGAGTATACTCAGCCCCGTGCGAGTTCTCTTAGTTGGTAATTACGGCGCAGACAATGTAGGAGATGACTTACTGTGTGAATACTTCCGTACCCGCTTTGCGGGTACGGATTTTGTTATTCCTAAAGCGCGGCCCAAAGTAGGGGAGTGGGCCAGACTACCTATGGGGGTGCGGTCGTTCGTAGCCGGATCGTGGCTTCGCACCATGCGAGAATTCTGGCATGTAGATTGTGTCGTGTTTGGTGGCGGTACCTTGTTTACGGATACCGAATCGATTCTGGCCTGTTTTTTGTGGGCCTTTCATGCACTCATGGCTCGTATTGCTGGTAAGCCCTATCACATCGCGTTTCAGGGGTTTGGACCATTTCGTACATGGCTGGGCTTAACTATTTCGGTACTGGTATTTCGTCATGCGGCCTCGGTTTCAGTGCGTGATAATGCGAGCCTTACGCGACTACGCGAAGCTTGCCCACGAGTGCCGGCTATACTCACGACCGATCCGGTACTGCAGCTCATGCTCATGTTACCCAAACCAGCTATGACGAAAACATGGCTCACCATTATTCCGCGTCCAGGTGGGCTTGGGCCGCTTGAGCAGGTATTGCCTGGTTTTCTGCAGCAGTTTCCTTTTGTACCCGTAATGGTGGCGAGTATGCACGCAGCCGATCCTCGTGATCTGCAAAAAGTGCAAGCGGTGGCTAGTTCGCTAAAAGTAGCGGGTCGTACGGTTGAAACGTGCGTACTCCACGATGGTGCTGAATTAGCGGCGCAAATCTTGAAATCTGTGTTTGTACTTACAGAGCGATTCCATGGGGCGGTAGCTGCGGCGGCTTTAGATGTGCCGTACCAAGCTGTATCGCAAGTGCCAGGAGATAAACTAGAACAGGCCAACACCTTGGATGCCGCTATGGCCGTACGCCTGATTGAGGCGGGGGAGTTTGTCCTCCCGCTTAGTAAAACGCACGACGTCTTGCAGTCCAAATAACCCCCTCTACACTCTTGGTATGGACGATCGTACACCGCTTGCACACCGGTTACGCCCAAGTAGCTTGGCCGATGTGGTTGGGCAGCGGCATTTACTCGAGAGTGGCATGCCACTCCGCCTCGCTATCGAACGCGATCAGTTGCGATCCATCATTTTAGCTGGACCACCTGGGACGGGTAAAACCACTCTGGCGCACGTGATTGCCAATGTGACCGATTCTCAATTCGTGGCAGTGAATGCGGTGAATAGTGGTGCCAAAGAATTACGTGAAATCTGCGAAGAAGCCGCCCATATGCGTAAGAATTTAGCCCAGCGCACAGTTCTCTTCGTCGATGAAATCCATCGATTCAATACGGCTCAACAAGATGTGTTACTACCGCACGTAGAACAGGGTGATGTGGTGCTGATTGGCGCTACCACCCAAAATCCGTACTTTGATGTGAATGCAGCCCTCCTGAGCCGTTCGCATGTGTATATGTTAGAGCCACTGAGCACCGATGATTTAGTCCAAATGCTCAAGCGGGCAGTTGAACACGAGCGGGGATTGGCAGGCCGCGTGAAGGTAGATGAGGCGGTGCTGCAGAAGATTGCCGCTGTGAGTGGTGGAGATGCGCGTCAGGCCCTGAATAATTTGGAGCTGGTGGCACTTTCGGCGGGTGGACGTATGGATATCGACACGGCCGATAAGCTCTTACGGATGCGCTCGCGCAGGTACGATGCCAAGGGTAGTGATCACTATGATGTTATTTCGGCATTCATCAAAAGTTTACGCGGCAGTGATATCGATGCGGCGCTGGTGTGGATGTTTTTAATGCTCGGGAGCGGCGAAGATCCCAAATTTATTTTCCGGCGCATGCTCATTTTCTGTAGTGAGGATATCGGCAATGCCGATCCACGGGCGCTGATGTTTGTCACCTCGGCTTGGCAAGCGTTTGAGTTAGTGGGCTTGCCCGAAGGCGAATATTTTTTGGCACACGCCTGCATCTATTTGGCTCAAGCGCCAAAGAGTAATGCGGTGACTAATGCCATGTCACAGGTAAAACAGTTCACGAAGAGTGGCGGTAACTTTGAGGTGCCCAAACACTTACGCAATGCGCCTCATAAAGGCATGAAGGAACAGGGGCATGGTATTGGTTACCAGTACCCACATTTGGCTCCCGGGGCCGTAGTTCAGGAGAACTATTTTCCGGTTGGACATACACCTCAATCGTTCTATGAGCCCACAGATCGGGGCGAAGAGCAGGAGATGCGAGAGCGTGTGGAATGGATCCGAGGGATCGTACGCGCGTAGCCGACGGCGTAGCGAAATCGGTACTGTGTTTGCGAAAAACACGTAAAAATGGTATTATTATGAGTAATTTCAACACCCACATGAAAAAAGTAAGCACTGCCGTAAAGCGTTTAGCCAAAGCTCATGACCACATGTCGGCCATGCAGATTGGGGCAGGGATATTTATTTTACTGGTGGCGGCACTGTTTAACCCGGGTGCCTTTGGAATTCTCGTACTCACGCACATGGCGCTCGATGTCATTAAGTATCGACAAATTCACCAGTGGCCGTGGTCCACCACTCTGGTGGCAACTCTTCGTGAAAGCTTGGTAGATTTAGCGCTCTTGTCATTTATTTTCTGCATTGGTCTCTATGCCTCTTTTGGGGCCGAACTCATGCCGCATGGCACCATTTTGGCAACTGAGGCTCTGCTCTTCCGTGCACTCGTAGTCTTACTGGTACAGGTCGAAGTCTGTCGTCATGTTCTCCATGGCATTACCGATTCTATTGGCCACTTTCCCGATGTGCGCTTGGGGGTGACGGGTCCGCTGTATCCGATTGAGGTTTGGGCTATGTGTCTGCTTTCGATCTGTATCTTTTTGATTGTACTCATTCCGATTCTCTTGCACTTAACAACGACTGAATTCACGTATGCAGTATTGCAGCAGCTCATTCCATGGCGCATCTACTAGTGATTGAGTAACGTGGGAGCACCGCTTGGGAATAGAATTGTCTCGAGTGTTTTGGTGTGCTCGTACCACGTCTCGCGCTCAGGGTGTGCGCCGTACCGGGCTTTAAAATCTGCAAAACGCTCATCAATACTCACTAACTTATCACCGGCCGTGCGTTTATCAGCGTAAAAGAGGAGGTCTTGTTCGGGGTGGCTGCGTACGTCGGTATCGCGTAGGCCATGGGTACGCACCATTTCGCCGATCTCAGTAAACCCTCGTGTGGCGAGCCAAGTGGCAGCGGCAGCTTCGTGATGCATGTGAGGGTACTCCGCACGGATGTTTTGCCAGAGGGTAGTTGCACCAGGAGGGTGAGAATAATTGGCGGGTCCGGCCCCAGGTCGAAAATCGATGAACCGCAGCAGATCGTGCACTTCGGCGGCTCGGTGTAGTGCCAATGGGCGAAGAATACGGGGTGGATGTGTGCAGTAATGCGAGGCTAGTTGGTCACAGGCTTGGGCTACAGCGTCGCAGTGCTCTGCGACATTCCGGGGTAATGAAACTTCTTGGCGCCAGGTTTCGATTTGTGTACGGGTGGGGAGTGGTACATCTGTGAATTGAATGGTAATTGTTCGTTTGCATGCATCCTGGTCAGGTTGGATATCAATACGAATAATGGCCCCGGGCCATGTGGGTAGTGCCGCACGTTCACTCCATTCAATACAGGTCACAGTGGCGGGTCGATCGTGTTCTACTACAAACTGCACGGCTTGCTCCGCCGAAAGACGATAGAGATCAATATGTCGTAGTGTGTGTATATCGTGTTCGTACCATTGCTCTAGGGCAAAGGTGGGGCTTTGGATGCGTTGGCTCAGGCCAAGACCACGTGCTAGGCCCTGTATAAAGGTGGTTTTGCCGCTGCCCAGATCTCCGGTGAAGAGGATAGTTACCGGAGTGGTATAGAGAGTAGAAGCTAACGAAGCACCAGCTGCCTGGGTTTCGATTGCACTCTGCGTATGTATGATACAAGAATCTATCATTGACTTTTTGTCAATAAATGATATTATATTTAGGAAACAAACACGAACTACATGCGCACAGTACACACATCCCGAAAGGCACACAAACGAACAAAGCGTCGCACAGCCGTGCGTACGCCTAAAATTCGTCGTGCGGAGTGGGGGAGTCCTTTTGCGCAACGAACTGTCTATTCAGCCCTCGAGACGACTACTACACAGGAATTCTTTTCGCAGCGGGTCACGTTTCTCATCGCCATATTTACCGTATTGGCATTCGTAATGGGTAATATGGTTGGCACACATGGCTGGCATGTTTTTTGGAGTTCGGTGTTAGGTGAGCAAATCCCAGACTCGGCTATTACGTTCGATGGCACGGTCGCTCCTGTGGCCCAGGTTC
>CAZLUF010000056.1:0-2470 GCA_964562645.1 uncultured Candidatus Peribacteria bacterium | reverse complement strand
CCAGGTTCCCGATTTGCAAAAGTGGGCCAAGCTCGGGGGTAACACGCGTGATCACACGTTCCGTGAGGTGCCTGCAGATCTCTTAATTCCCTTGCCACCGTACTCATCGGCTGCGGTCGATCAGAAATCTGGCAGTTACTATTTTGTGGACTACATGGGTACGTATGCCACTGGTCATGGCGAAGGTGGCCACCCAGGAATTGATATTGCCGTGCCGGTAGGTACCCCAGTGCAGTCGATTGCTGCTGGAGTGGTAATCAAGAGTGAGCAGGATAGTGGTGGTTTTGGTAAGTTTGTCACAATTAAGCACCCGAATGTACCAGATCCCGCTGCTCCAGGTGCTAAAGTGACGATCTATTCGACGTATGCCCACTTGAGTGCGCAGTTAGTCCAGCCGGGTATGGTGGTTCGTAAAGGTGAACAAATTGGTCTTTCGGGCATGAGTGGCTTTGCCTCTGGTCCACACTTGCACTTCCAGATTGAGCGCGATACTGCTCCTTTCCATCCGTATTGGTTATTCACAGGTAAAGAAGCTCGCGATGCTGGTATGGATTTTACGCAGGCGGTGAATGCAGGTCTGCATCGTGAACGTGGTTTACAGCACACCTTGAATCCCATGGTGTTTGTACAGACGAATCTTAATGGGTACACCGTGGTCAATAACACTCCAGCTCGCACGGTTACCTCTTCTAGCCGTTCGGCTAGCTCGGTGCTTACCGTAGCCAATCGACGCAATGCTCGCCTCAGTCGTCAGTCTTCGTCTGCCACTGTAGTTGCCTTGGCTCGTAGTTCAGCCTCGTCTTCGGTCAGCCCAGTGGTTGTGGCTAGCACGGCTGCTACAGTTGCTTCGGGCATTGGTACCATTACGGTTCGTCACGATGGCGAAATTACCTCTGTAGGTCAGCGTGAAACCTTGCGCTTAGAGGTAGTCGGTAGCGATGGTGAAACAGTGCAGAAGCCTAAGTTTGATAAGCCAATCGAACTCCGTACGGCTTTTGGTCAGGCTAAATTTACGCCTGCTCGCATCACTGCTGCCGATTTCCGTAACGGTCAGGCACAGGTGACTATGGAGGCACTCTCGCCCCAGACCATTGTGGTGCAATTGCAACCTAGTGGCGTGATGAGCGCACCTATTCGCTTCATTCGTTAACAACTACGGTCGTAGATACGCGTGATAGTCTTCCATGTGGAGTACATGGATGGCCGGTTCTTCGTACGGGTGGACCTTCGTAACGGCCTGCAATATAGCCGTGAGACTCACGCCATCTGGTACAACTACCTCTATCCTCTCTTCCTGTACGGTTTCGAGGGTGCCAACTTCCCCGGTATAGGGCTTGGCATTGGCAAGCGGTCGAAAGCGACCCACGCCTTTGGTGCTAAATGAACAGTGTTCGTAATGACCAATGCGCCCGGCACCAGCTTGGCCGAGGGCCTCACGGATGGCTTCGCCATGTGTCTCGGGGGTGTAGATAATGAGGTGGTACATAGATTTAGTGTGGACGGGGTTTACTCCAGGCCGAAAGTAAGATGATAAACAGAATCAGTAGGGCACAGGCGATGATTTTGCCGCTTGTAGAGAGGAATAGGGCTGTAATGCCAAACGTGGAGCCAATGGCGGCATTGAGCAGGAGGACTTGGCGCGGAGAAAAACCGCGATGCAGTAAGCGATGATGGAGGTGTTCGTCGTGGGCATTACCTCGCCACACAGGTACGCCACGGCGGAGCCGCCGTACAATGACAATAATGGCATCGGTAAGCGGGATGCCAAGTACTAAAAACCCGGTAGCTACTTTGCCGCCGGAAAAAATGGTGAGCAGAGCCAGTAAGAATCCAAAGAACATGGCGCCACTGTCACCTAAAATCATCTTGGGTGGTGGAAACTCAAACAATACGCAGGCGCCACTGAGTGCAGCCAGTACAAATGCGAGTAAGGCCACCTGTGGCTGGGCAACGCGGCTGCTGAGTGAAAGTAACCCAATAGTAACGAATCCGATCGTACTCAGGAGGCTCACTTGGCCGGGGATGCCATCGAACCAGTTGATGGCGTTAATGCAAAGGAGGATCCAGCCAATGGAGAAGATGAGACTAAAAAACAGTCCCCAGCCTTGGGTGAGAATAATTGAACCACCTTCATCGGGTAATAAACCTGGTAAGGGATTGGTAATTGCCGAAATGCGCATACCTGCCCCCACCACAATGGCGCCACATACAATGTGCACACCAAAGCGAATGCCGGCCGGTAGGCGGTGGCGATCGTCAATAAAGCTACAGGTGCCCAAAAGTGCTACAGCCAATGCCACCCCAATGGCTTGCAGTGGCGGTAGGAGCCAAGCAATGAGACTTAAAAATAGTAAAACTGGCACCACTCCGCCTGGGTAGGGGAGACGAGCCCGGCTGAGACCGTAACGTTCGGGGAAATCGAGTAGTTGCAGGCGCGGGAAAATCCAGAGCGAAGCCAGGAGACAGAGGC
>CAZLUF010000055.1:0-7874 GCA_964562645.1 uncultured Candidatus Peribacteria bacterium | reverse complement strand
TGGCGAAGTGGCTGCATCATTCGCTCGGAGTTTTTACAAAAGTACCAAGAGAGTTTCGCCAAAGATCCAAGCCCCATTTCTCTCTTGTATAAAACAGTTTCTAAAGAGAATGTTTCCAACTGTCGTAAACTTATCGCCAGTGCTATTTTGGCTGGTGTGCCACTGCCGTCACTTAGTAGCTCACTCAGCTACTTCGAAGCCTATCGCACCGCCCGCTTGCCACAGAATATTCTGCAGGCTCAGCGCGATTTCTTTGGCGCCCATACATTTGAGCGCCTAGATCAGCCTGGTTCTTTTCATGCCGATTGGCACTCCACACTATGATTTTTTCCCCGCTTCCTGGTACCCCAATCATTACCCAGGGGTTCGGTCAAAACCCCCAGATCTACAGCCAGTTTGGCTACCAGGGCCACAACGGGATCGACTTCGGCTGCCCGGTGGGCACGATTGTCTATGCGCCGCACGATGGAATCGCCACCATCAAAAATGATGGTAATGCCGGCTATGGTCTTTCGCTCTGTATCGATGATCCCAAGCGGCGTAGCCTCTTTGGGCATTTATCCGAAGTATTAGTGACAGATGGCCAAGTGGTATATCAGGGTGACCCTGTAGCCAAGAGTGGCCAAACGGGTTTTTCTACCGCCCCACACTTACACTGGACCTATAAGATACTTAAAAACGGAGTCGTGCAGAATAAGAGTAACGGTTACGATGGCGCGGTAGATGTCACTGAGTACACCCGCCTGTGGTTAGACCAAGATTTACACTTTAATGCTCAGTTTACGCCAGATGCACAGGCTTATTTAGCCATGAACTTCCCTGGCGATGTGTACCTTAAAAACCCAGCTCGGGGCACGGTTTAGCTGAGTAGTTGCTGTCGTGCAAATAGTGCGGCCCCAAGGCAACCGGGGTGACTTATGTCTGTTACGCGGATCTCGGGCGCCAGACGTGGAATGAGGATCCGCTCCTGCACCAAGTGATGAATTTGCGGTAATACAGCGCGTAGTGGTTTTGCCACCGAACCCCCTAGAACAATTACACCCGGATCGTACGCCGAGTGGATAGAGGCGAGTACATCGGCCAAGTCGCTTAGGTAGGCATCGCTCACACAGGTGATGCCGCGAGTATGTAAAGCGGTGCCAGAAATAAGTGCCTCGGCCTCGCGTTCACGTAACGTCTCGCCAGTTCTGCTCAGCAACATGTGGCCAAATTCGCCAGCGGTACCATGATTACCTTTAAAGAGCCTACCCTGAATGACAATGCCACCACCTACACCCGTGCCGAGCGTTACACCAACGAGGACATCGATATTCTTGCCAGCTCCAAAGACTGATTCGGCTAGCGTAAACAGCTGAGCATCGTTGCCGGAAAAGACAGGCTTGGCTGCTACTAGTTGCAGCTCGCGATTCAGCTCAAAATTTTCGGCACCAGGAATGTTTGGGAGCACGTGTATGGCGCCCTGCGGACCAATGCCGCCGGGTACCCCAATACCAACAGCCTGCACCGTTGGTGCAAGTTTTTTAACTTCTGCGGCTAAGGTTGCAAAAACAGCGGGGAACCCCTCGTGAGCGTGCGTAGCGAACTCCGTATATTCCTGTGGGGTTAGATCTTCGCCACTGTAGACGCCAATGCCGCACTTGGTACCGCCAAGATCAATGCCGAGGTAACGATCGTTTGCCATACGCGTATTGTCGGCTAAAAGAGCCTCTGTGTCACGCTAGATGATCCAAAAGAAACTGGTATAGATTCTAAATCTACTTTGCTACCATAGCTCTGTGTCGGACGCCAAAATCAGCCGCAGCACCCTTGAGCTCTTTTTACAGTGCCCACGCTGTTACTACCGCGAAGTAGTACAGGGCAAACGTCGGCCCAATGGAATTATTCCACGTCTAAATTTAGCGGTGGATGCCATCCTTAAGCGCGAGTTCGACCACTACCGAACCAGGCAACAGCCTCATCCACTAATGACTCAATACCGCGTAGATGGCCTGCCGCTCCAACACCCAGATTTACAAGAGTGGCGCGAGGCCAGCCGTGGCATACGTTGCCTGTGGCAAAACCGCCCTGTGTATGGGGCTGTAGACGATGTGTGGCAACTTAGTAATGGCAGCTTGGCAGTGGTGGATTACAAAGCTACTTCAGTAAACGATCCCGTGAGCGAAGTAGTGGGGGAGCGAGAGAGTAACGCTCGTCAGCTAGAAATCTATACTTGGATCTTCCATCAAGCTGGCTTCCATATGGCCGACATAGGATATTTAGTGATTGCCAATGCCGATCGCGAGGCCAGTACAATCAGCCCAACTTGGCCCGTTTCGCTCACAGTAATGAAACTCCCGCTCGATACCTCCTGGGTAGAAGCCGCCTTACACGATTTAGTGCTATGTGAAGCGCGTAGTGAATTACCAAAAGGCGCCCGCGATTGTCCGTGGTGCAAATTTTTTGATTGAGAACGAAGTAGTTACGGAGCCTACAAAATAGATGCTGGAGCCACGTCGCTTGTTAACGACATGGCGGAGAGGGAGGGATTTGAACCCTCGATACGGGTTTAATCCCGTATACCGCATTAGCAGTGCGGCCCTTTCGACCACTCAGGCACCTCTCCAGCGGACGCAATTGTAGCAGGACTTTTCGGCTTGTCATGGGATTTGTGCACACTAGAACGCACTCGTTCTTAGGCGCAACGTCTCTTGGAGTTCACTTGCTCCATGGCTGGTAGTTACAGCTAATTGTTTCCCGTTGAGTTCATAGGTATCGATGAGCACATTGAGCATTTGCTCGCTTACGATGATGCAGCCAAACGATTTAAAGCGATTGCCACTCTCGGACCAGGTCGCAAAATCGCGGTGCGCATGAATACCATAGAGCGTTTTAGATAGACCCTCATTATAGAGACGTAAAAAACGGCCTGTAGTCCCAAAGAGTACTTTGCTCTTCTGCACAGCCAAACCCTTTACCTCCCAATGCGTTGCCGGTGTAGCAGCATAGTATTTTTGACCCAAATAGTTCACCGTGCGGCGCGTGCCTGTTGCTACGGGGAAGGAACCAAACTGTCCATTTTGATGTAACAGGTAGCCAATGTTGGTATCCAGATCGATATAGAGCTGATCACCAAAATCAGGCGTCCACATTACCGACTCACGGGCCAGAGTCTTCGTTGTCGAGGCCACAAGTAGAATAATGGCTAAGCAGATCAGCCCTTTGCGCATATGCACACTATAAAAGTATTTTGCAAAATGTCAATTCTAGATAAAGTTGTATAAAAATGCCAGTATTGGCCTGTGTTAAAGCATATTTCGATTTTGGCACAGACCTACGGTACAACGCCGAGTGTATTTGATATTCTTAAGGCAAAGCCGGGCGAGAGAGTGCTAGATGTCACTTTGGGTCTAGGCGGCCACGCTCGGATCTTTTTAGAGCAGGTTACCGCTACTGGTCATTTGACAGGGTTAGATGCCGATAAAGAAAACCTGCAAGTGGCTACAGCCAATTTTGGGGCAGCGAAAAATATCGATCTGCATCACTTGAACTTTTTAGAGCTCACAAACGAACTCGGGGAGTTCGATATTATCTTTGGCGACTTAGGTCTCAGTTCGCCGCATTTAGATGAGCACGCCAGAGGTTTTACCTTCCGCGACCCAGGCGCTCCGCTCGACATGCGCTTTAACCGCACAGCCGGCCCCACGGCTGCCGATGTCTTAAACCGCTACACACTCCACGAACTTGCCGAAGTGTTCCGCATCGGCGAAGTAGAATACCCCGGCAAGCTCGCCTCCATTTGTATCGAAAAGCGCGCCGAGCAACCCTTTGTCTCCGCAGAGCACCTCATAACTGCCTGTACACAAGCCTACAACTACAAAGCTCAACATCATTTACCAGTAGTGTTCCAAGCCCTGCGGTTAGAAGTTAACCGCGAGTTCGCCGCTCTCGAACATTTGCTCAACACGGCCCCAAGTATGCTTCGGCCCGGCGGTCGACTTGGTATCATTAGCTTTCACTCACTGGAGGATCGCTTGGTTAAACAGGCTTTTCGCGAGCTCTGTACGGACATCAAAGATCAGGTTACAGGTGCTGTAGCTGTACCTTCTCTGTTTGTGAGCCTCACAAAAAAGCCGCTGGCACCCTCTGTAGAAGAGATAGAGTGCAACCCGCGCAGCCGGAGTGCCAAATTTCGCGCCATCCAAAAACGATAAAACTGTACATTGGTTTCTTAGGGCAAGTGATGCACACTGACGTGGTGACAAACGAAGTGCTCCCCAACCGGCAATCACTTGGTCGACTGGTCGACCAAAGCACAATTTTGCTGATGGTGGTAATTGGTGCACTTATTTTTATTCTGGCACTACTCATTCTCTTCCACGAAAACGCTAACGCTACGCGTGGCTACAGCCTGCGTACACTCGAAAATGAGCGGTATGTTCTACTACTAGAACAAGAGGTGCTCAACGTGCAAATTGCTGAATCGCAAGCCATTTCGACGCTGCAATCCGACCCACAGGTTCAGGCGATGAAGCCATACACAAAACCTACGTACGTACGGGTAGCAAAACCACAGTAATACGCACTTAAATAGTGCGCATTTGGATTGAGCTGACGATGTGATCGTGAGCTCGGGTGTCGGACACCACTACCAAGCGGCTACCCTTTGGGAGCAGTTTGCGCTTTCGAATGACCTCGTATGCGGCTTCGACTGCAAGCTCGGGGTCCTTTTCGTTAAAGGCAATGGCGAAAGCTTGGGCACCAAAGGTGAGCTGCAGTGAGCGCTGTACCTCTGGCGTTGGCGTAAACGCAAACATAGGGAGCATAGGACGGTAGCGAGCGATATCGCGAGCTACTTGACCCGTGCGCGTCATTACCACAATGGCGGCAGCCTGCATGGTTACAGCGAGTGTTACGGCGGCCTCGGCGCGAGCCTCGCGCTCGGTTTGGACCTGTTCGTAACGGCGGGGGAGTTCGTACATCAGGTGTTCCTCGGTGGTGGCAAGTACGCGTTCCATGGCTTCTAGAGCCAAAAGTGGGTGCTGACCATTGGCCGTTTCGCCGGAGAGCATGGTGCAGTCTGTACCGGTAGTAGCAGCATGGGCAATATCGGTCACTTCGGCGCGGGTTGGCATGGGGTTATCGATCATGCTCTCGAGCATGTGAGTAGCCACAATCACAGGCTTACCGGCCGCGCGAGTGCGAGCCACTAACTGCGACTGAATAACTGGCACACTCTCGAAAGGAACCTCGGAGCCCAGGTCACCACGAGCGACCATAATACCATCGCTAGCGGCAATGATTTCGTCCATGTTTTCGACCGCCTGCTTGGTTTCGATCTTGGCGATCAACTTAGCTGTGCTCTTACGCTTGTTTAAGAACTTACGTACATCCTCAATATCTTTACCACAACGAACGAACGATAGAGCAAAGCAGTCGGCACCGGCATCGGCACCGTTACCGATATCGATCCAGTCTTGCTTGGTTACAGAAGGCAACTGCAAGTACACGCCTGGCAAGTTAATGTGGCGCTTGGAGCTAATGGAACCGGTATCGTTAGAGCGAGCCACAATGCTGCCATCTTTACGTAACGTCAGAGGCTTAAAGGACATTTTGCCGTTGTCCACAATGATCGGATCGGACTGAATGGCATCTTCGCCAAACTCTGGATAGTTTACGAGCACCACTGGGAGTTTTTCTTTAGGAAGTGGCTTGTACGAAAACACCACTTCTTGGCCAGCCTTAATTTCCACTGGCTTTTCGACCACACCGGAGCGAATCTCGGGGCCTTTGGTATCGAGCATAACGCTCAAGCAAGTCGGATACCCTGGCTGCGAGCCAATTTCGTCACTCACTTTGCGGGTGAGCTTAAGCAGCGCATGGTGCTGTTCCCAGTTACCGTGAGACATATTGATACGAACCACGGTCATACCGCGCTTCGCAAGTTTTTTTAACATGTCGGCCGAGTTCGTACACGGACCGATGGTGCAAATGACTTTAGTGTAGGACATGGGCCGACAGTACCCGCCTGGAAAAAAAATGCAACTGTCTTTAGCGCTCAGTTTAGTGCAAACCGAGTTCGAGCTCATCGCGGTCGGTCTTAGAAAAAACCTTAACCATATTTTTAGTAGCAAAGAGAGCACGAACATAGGTCTGCAGTACTACGGCAATACCCAGCACAGACAAAAATGGTCCAACGGCGTAAGGCAAAGCAAAGAGTTCTTGCATTTTTGCCATGCTCCAGTTCATAAAAGGAGCAGCCAGAGGCACAAGTCCACTCACGGCCAGTACCCACCACCCACACATGAGTATCATGTGGAGTAAGCCCAAGCTCAACCACTTTTTACGTTTAGCGTAGGTGCGTTTGGTGCCAACCAAGTCATCATCGCTCACCTTTACAATACAGTGTGCAATCAAAAACAGAAAAACAATCCAAAACACATCGGTGGCCGGGTTAAGCCCCACAACTAAATACGTTGAGCTCACCAAGAAATAGTCCATGATGCTGTACTGCAGAATGTTTCCAACTGGAACGCGCTCCGTAAAGTTACCGACCAGACTTTCGATCGCCGATACTCCAAACGTTGCTAAAACCATGTACACCGTAACCACCATGCCAAGCTGCAGCAAAAAGGGTAGGTAGGGGATTATCCACACAGGGAAGTACGGCAGGAACGAAGCGAGGCTTTCCATATAGGATATATTCTACTCCAAAACTCGCCAGCTGGGAATGAGCTTTACTGGAGCAGAAAGCCATAATGCGATGTATAATCGACTACCTTGAGTCAGCTGTAGTCCTTACTAAGCCAGTTGCATCTTAGGAACAGAGCCAAATTCGCAGTCCGACAAACACAATTTATTGTCATCACCATCAGGGGATTTATGTATCGACCATCTCTTTTTTTGACTTTGCTCAGTATCAAGAGGAGCGTAGTTCAAATTTATTTTTCTCCCACAATAAATTTATGATTCATCTCGAACGCAAGTCCCTTGCGGCCGTGATCACTTTGGCTACCAGCCTAGTGTTCATCACGCCCGTATTGGCAGTAGATCCCATTTACCCACCGGACTACACCTTTGATGAAGGTGGGCAGCAATCACAAATTGTTACAGTTCCTGGCCCTTGGTTCACTTTTACCCCCACCACAAAAGCACGAGGCGACAAATACTTTCTGAGTTCAACAAGAACATATACTTATGAAAGACTCTGTCGAACTGGTTTTAGTTTTTATCCAAGCGCCGCTCCTTTTGAGTATACAGGTCCGCTCACTACTACTATTTACACAGATCCCCAGCAATACAGCATTAGTCCTGGTACCGATATTTCTTCCTCTCTGACAACTGTAGAATCAGATGACACTATTGCGCTTGGGCATAAAGCCAATATATATCCATCACCTGAGCGTTATTACGACAACCTTGCCACAGGTGAAAGAACCACCGAATATGATGTGATTCGAAGAACTGCTGACGTAAGAATTAAACCAAGCTATTTTGCATTCCCTGATTTTGGGACCATGCTTTACGGTTTGTCCTATACGCTGGTTGATACAAATGTGAGTACTGACCATGTGGGTATCTGTCGTAAGTTCGATGTGAACGGCGGCAGCTCTTCGTCTTCATTTTCCTCTTCCTTCACCTATTCGTCTTCTTCGTCATCCTCTTTCTCGTCATCAATTCCTCCAATAAATTCCTAGCTTAAGACTCAAGAGGTAGTATGAGCAGGGCGGCATAGGTCGCCCTGTTTTTTAAATTGGTACCCCCGGCAGGAATTGAACCTGCGGCCAAAAGGTTAGAAACCTTCTGCTCTATCCACTGAGCTACGGGGACACATGTACAAGTAGTATATCAGATTTTAGGTGCAGATGGCTCTTGTTTTAACCCATCATTTATTACAG
>CAZLUF010000054.1:0-7935 GCA_964562645.1 uncultured Candidatus Peribacteria bacterium | reverse complement strand
TGCCGTGAACGTGGTAGAGGAGCAGGAGCACGTAGATCTCTGGAAGCGCTTTGCCAAAAGCGTTGGTGTGAGCGAAGCCGAACTCGCCGCCCACACTGCTTCGCCCAAGACCGAAGCGGCTATTCAGGCGCTGGAACAGATTTGCGAGAAGGCCCCAGAGCAAGGCGTGGTAGCCATGTATGCTTTGGAGTTGGAATTGCCAAAAATTGCCGAAACCAAGAAAGATGGCCTCTGCAAGTTCTACGGCCTCACTTCCGAAGATGCTCACATTTACTTCGATGAGCACTTGAAAGAAGAAAAGCACATTGCTGTGTGGCGTTCCCAGGCTTTGGGTGCCACTTCCGAGGCAGCTGCAAACGTGTCGCTCACGGCTCAAAACCACGTTCTCGATGCCGTGTGTGAGGCTTGTAACTTGCCACTCAGCTGTTAAGAAATTTTACCGAGAACATTTGCTCGAGTAGAGCCAAGGGGTTAGTCTTCCTACGACTTCCCCTTTTTTATGTACGACGTGCTTGTAATCGGCTTGGGCTGCGGTGGCTACACAGCAGCAATTTATTCGGCTCGTTACAAACTCAAAACCTTTTTAGTGGGTGCCGAGGAGGGTGGCATGGGTAACACGGCTGCCGAGGTGGGCAACTGGCCTGGCGAGATCGAAATACGTGGGCCGGATCTGATGGAAAAATTTAAGAAGCACGCGCAGAGTTTTGCCGAAGTAACGTTTAAAATTGCCCGAGTGAATACGCTCGAGAAAACCGCTGAGGGCTTTGCGATCACGCTTGAAAACGGTGAACGCGTAGAGGGTAAAACCGTCATTTTGGCTACAGGATCGAATAAGCGTAAACTTGGTGCCCCTGGCGAAGTGGAATTTGCCGGCAAAGGCGTAACGTACTGTGCCACGTGCGATGCATTCTTTTACCGAAACAAAGAGGTGGCTGTGATCGGCGGTGGTGATAGTGCTGTTGAGGGTGCGGCTATTGCGGCTCAGGTGGCAAAAACAGTGTATTTAGTACACCGTCGTAACGAGTTTAGGGCTGAGCCATACTGGATCGAAAAAGTGAAGAACTCACCTAACATTCAATTAGTTTTGGAGCGGCAAGTAACGGTTATTACCGGTGATACCAAGGTGCGCAGCATTACCTTGGATAAGCCTTGGAATGGTAAAGAAACGCTGCCTGTGGATGGCGTGTTTATCGAAATTGGCTCTACGCCTTCGGTAGCACTGGCTCAGCAGGTGGGCGCCACAATTGATGCCAAAGGATTTTTGCAGGTAAGTCCAAGTATGATGACTTCGGTACCGGGGCTTTTTGCAGCTGGCGATGTGACCAATAGTAGCAACTATTTTGCCCAATTCGTTACTGCCGCTGGCGAAGCTGGGGTAGCTGCCAATAGTGTCTTTAACTACATCAGTACGAAACACTAGTTGTTGCCACGTAATCACATATTTGATCTAAGTGTTTCAGGAGGGCAAAGTGCCCGCCTGGTACGGTTGTTACAGTGCTTAAGGGTAGGTGCTTTGCAATAAACTCCGCCGAGCGCAGGGGTACCATCATATCGGTGGTGCCGTGCCAAATGCAGCAGGGGATGTGTGGAACATCATCGAGGGTAAAGCCCCAGGGCCAGTAACGTTCGATTTCGCGGGCGAGCTCGGTTTCAAATTTGGGCGAATCAAAGAGGATCTGGTGATCGGACACGAACATATCTAAGGCGCCGTTTGTGTTTTTACGGAAGTATTCGGCATCGGCAGGCGATACGTGCTCTACAAACTGCAGCACGCGAGTAGGGAGATCTTGTAGAAACTGCTTTTTTTTGCGAGCAAAAACAACTTTGGCACTCTCGCGACCAATGGTGCCAAGAGCTCCACATACGAGTGCCAGCCGCAGGACTTTTTTCATATCGGTACGGACGGCCAGGGAACGCACAGGGCCGAGTGGGCTTGCCAGTGCCAGGCAGGTGACTTGGCCCGGAGCCTCGGTAGCGGCTGCGAGTGCGTATGGCGCTCCGCCCGAAACGCCAATGGCGGCGTACGTGGCAATCTTGAGCGCATGCATGAGTTCTAGCATGGGTCGCACGGCCTCGGCGATGGTGGGGGATTCGGGCAAAGCTGTTGATCCCCCTACACCCGGACGGTGCGGTGCAATAATCCGTAAGCCAGCTTTTTTGGCTTGAATATGGGCCATAGCTGCTTGATGCACCGACCCGACAAACCCATGGAAAAATATGGCTGGTACACCAGCAGGGTCACCGAACTCGGCATATTCCACTGCACGGTTTTGGCTGACTTTTTGGAGACAGAGCTGCACCGGGGTAGCCTAGCAGAATTGTGTGGTCGATTCGTGTGATCTTTTTTACCGCAGGGGCATTTTCCAGATGCTGGTGGCGATCCCCGAAGCAGAGTGGAAAGCCGTATTGATTTGAGTGCCAACCGGGCGATCAAATTCAGTAATATTTTGTAGGGCGATCTGTATGCCAAAGCGTAAAACATTTTGGTACTGCTCGGCTGTGAGTGCCCGGCCAAAGTTCGAATCGAGGCAGTACTGTACGAGCTTAGCGTGCAGGCGGCTCATGACGCCGGGGAGTACAAACTGGAGGGTGCGGATCTGCTCAGCGGTGAGCTCGGGATAGCTACCTGCCACATTTTGTTTCCACCACGCCACGAGCTTGGTTGGGTCCGCTAAATCGAGCAGGGTGGCGGCACTAGCGGCATCGCCGCGGCCGGTAGTCTCTTCTAAATGACGTCCAAAATTCGGTGAGTTGGTGGACCGGATCATCGCATCGATACCATCGTCGTGTGGTTGCGTGTGTTCGGCAATAATCAGGTCATTCCCAACGACATACATGTCGACTGAGCGGCCATCTTCGAGCCCAATTTGAGCCAAGCGGCCTTGGTGTTCTGGTTGTAGTGAACTATAGAGTGCTCGTCCCCGTTCGTTTACCAGCTGCTGATGCGTGGCTTGAACTTCGCCGCTTTGGTGGGCAATAGCTGGGAGGATGTTCTGTTCGTGTGGGGGAGGGAATGTATGGCCTTGGCTAGCTAAAATGCGTCGTAACTCCGAACCACTTACGAGCAGGGCCTGGTTAGTCTGTAATGCTAGTCGATCAATGCTCGCACTGGTGGGGAGCAAACTTACAGGTGATCCATGCAGTACGGGGAGGTAGTCGGTGGCAAACACGCGTGCAAAGCCCTGCCTCGTGACTTCGGTACCATCGCGGAGCATTGCGTTTACAGATTCGGCACTAGCGCCACGCCGGTTGAGCATGAGCGTTTGCATGCGGTCGCCTTCGTGTAGAAAGCGCAGTGGAATATGCAGGCCAAAGCGTTCGTGGATATCCGGTAAGCCGTGGATTTTTACGAGCCCATTCACGCGGGCGTGGGTTTCTTCCAATGTACCCCGTAGCACTCCATGTTCTGGTACAAAAAAATCGAGCGTAAGATCCGGCAATACTGGCTGTAGAGCTTCGGCCATTACCAATTGGTTCAAGCCGACATTCGCCACATTGCCGCCGATGGTTGGCGTCTGGAAGAGTTCGCGAGTCAGTGCTGCTTCATCAACTACGCGTCCTGGAAAAATCTGCTCAATACCGTGTTGTGGCAGCCATAACTCATGAGGAGTATCTCCTTCATCTAACTGCAGACCAATAGTGTCGTCGCTTGCGCGCACAATGCGCGTGCGATCTACGGGGATTTTATTACGGAGTGCTTGAGAAGGGGGAGTGGTATGCGGCGGATGCTTACTAGCCTTCAGCATCAGTTGATAAGCCGCAGCTTGAAAAGCATGGCCAAAACCCCGCACGCGCTGTTCGAGTCCAGTGATATCTGCCTTATGATCGGCTACCGAAGAGTTGGCGACAATGCCGATATGTGTCCGTCCGCGTTCACTCACAGGTACTTTATCCTATAAATTTTAAGCAATGTCAATTTTTTGGCCTGATTCAGTGATAAATTGAGCACTGGTGTCCGTAAACACACACTAGGCGCAGGCAGTGTTTGCCATTACAGTCCATGCATGTGGTTTTGGTACGCATTGGCTGGAGTTGGTTGTTGGGGGCTTATTAACGTGCTTGGGTCGGTGCTCCTGCATCAACATGAATCACGCATTTCTGTATTGGGGTGGCATTTAAGCAGTGTAAGTGCCGTTTTTTTGCTGCTGATGGCAGTCTTTTTGCCAATTCCTCGGCAAGAGGTACCCCTGCTCTTGTTTGCAGGTGTAACGAGCTACATAGCCGACTACTACTATTATCACGTCCTTAAACAAATAGATGTGTCGCTCAGTAATTTGGCGTGGGCAATTCTCTCGATCTTTTTAATGATTCTGGGCGTGTTTGTGTTTAAGGAAACTTGGCATGCCACTCAATTACTCGGTGTGTTGTGTGTGCTGGCAGCAGTGGCCTTGTTGGTGGGTAAGTCAGCACTGCTTGATGCTCGTGCGGTAGCAAAGATTGTGTTGCTGGCTCTGAGTTACGTACCGCTCTACGCCATTCAAAAACATGCCGTCATGCAGCATGATGCATGGCTGGGGATTCTATTTTGGCCGATGTTGGCCCGCGAATCATGTTTTCTTGTTTTGCCACTTTTTCGATCGTCTTCTCGTCGAGCGATTCTCGAGACCTATTCTACGCAGCCGCCACAGTTCTTCATTGGTGCGGTGGCGACTATCACACTCTTTTTTGGGGCTAGCATCTGTAGTGTGCTCTCGTACTCGGGCCCGCTCTTTGTCGTTAGTGTTATCGGTAATGCGCAGCCCTTTATGGTCTTATTGCTCGCCACACTGCTTGTACAGTACTTCCCAAAGATCGCTCCGCGTGAACAAGCTGGTTGGGCCGAAATTCGGGCCAAAGCCCTGGCTTTTATAATCGTTTTTGTTGGACTTGCGTTCATAGCCCTAAACCAGTAAAGTCTCCCAGCTATGCCACGTGGAAAACGTACTGTGTTCGCGCTCTTCTGTACCGAAACCGGTGATCGGTTGGGTACTCTGCGCTACCACAAGCAAAAAGACGGCAAATCCTGGAAAGATCACGCTGAGGGGCTCAAGAAGTACTCGCCTCGTCTCCGTAAGCGCGTGCCAGTGAAGCTCAAAGAAGAGCGTCACTCCGCCTAGTATCTACTCCGCTACATTCTTTGGAGCTGTACAGAAGTACGGCTCTTTTGATGTGCTACACTCATCGCCGATGGCTGATATCTATCGACAAGCTGCGTCTATACTCCTGCTTAAGCCTACTGATTCCACCAAATCAAAGTACGTGTTTTTGCTTGTACACAAGCCAAGAAAAAACGATTCGTGGCAGTTGCCACAAGGTGGAAAAGAACCAGGGGAAAGTGCTTCTCAAACCGCACTCCGCGAACTCCAGGAAGAGGCCGGAGTAGTGGGGGCGCAGATCTTGGGAGTCAGTCGCGAGGTGTATCAGTACAATTTTCCAGCCGGGTTCCGGCGCTCACGCCCTGATCATGTGTGCGGTCAGCGTATCGAATATGTCTTTGCCTTGGCTCCCGATCCAGTAGAGGTAAAAGTAGATGCCAACGAGATCAATGATTTTCGGTGGATTGAATTACCTGAGTTATCTAAGTATATCTCGCGGAAGGAGTATGTATCTCTCGTAGAACGCATATTTGCCGAGGCAATGGCTGTGGTGCAGAAAGCGAACTGAAATATAGTCAAATCACTATCATTTGCTGTCTCAATGCTATTTCTTGTGAGCGACCAGAAATAATTGTGGCTTCTTTCCCTCTCTTTGTCAGGGCGACAAAAAGTGTGAATTCACTCTTCGGTACACCGCGTGAATGTCATGGTGAGTGATCGGAGCAAAGCGACGATTGTATCGAACCAGACGAACGCGGCACTCAGGGTGACATATTGAGCTTACCGTGGCGGCGGTACCGCCCGCGCTGTGCCTCTTTAGATCTCACCGAAAATGAGATGCCCGAGGAGCGCAATATTCAGGAGTTGAAAAAGTTTATTGCCAACCTGATAGATAATAACGAAGAACAGGTATTCACCGAGTTTTGTCATTTTCGGCGACTTTTCTTTTTACCATTTCTTTTGGTCGCTCAAAAGGAATGGTAGAGCCCCTTGTCTGGTAGACAAGAAAGTGACGGGGTACACTGAGGTGGTGCAAGTCTTGTCGCTGCGTTTGGAGTCGTTTCGGAGCTATGCTCAGGCTGAGGTGCCGTGTGCAGGGACGTGCCATTTATTCGTGGGGCAAAACGGCAGTGGCAAAACCAATATCTTGGAGGCCCTGAGTGTTTTATCGCTTACGAAATCTTTTTTGGGAGTAGAAGATGACGTTCTACGTCATTGGGGGGCTATGCATTACCGGGTAACGGCGGTGATTCAGAGTGATACGGGTGAGGAGCGTGAGCTAGAAGTAGTCATGCAAGCTGAGCCTAGGGTAGCTAAAGCCGCGTTTGTATCCGGCGTACGTACACCACTCACAACTATTGTAGGTATTTTGCCAACCGTTGTGTTTTTGCCGCAGATGACCGAGTTGTTTCGGGGGCCACCAGCCGAGCGTCGCCGTTTTTTGGATTCAGTACTGTGCCAAGTATCGCCTGAGTATTTTGCGGCACTCATGCAATACCAAAAGGTGCTAAAACAACGGAATGCCTTGCTGAAAGCCGTAGTCGCCAAAGAGGCGAGTAGTGATCAACTACTCGTGTGGGATGCAGCCATTGCCCCGCTAGCGGCCCGAATTACACTGCTGCGATTAGAGTTGACCGAAATGTTTACCATGACGTTACCTGAGGAATTACGGGCACTGGGTGAGCATTGGGACGAGGTATCCATTGCGTACACACGGAGTACTGCAGCTCGGGATCTAGATCTTCTGACCCAGGAATTAATTACGCTCTATAGTTCGCACCGCGAGCGAGATCTGGCCATGCAAACCACGAGTATTGGCCCCCACCGCGAAGATTGGCAGGTGCTGGTGAGCGGTCGAGCACTGCCCGATTTCGCCTCGCGTGGTCAGCAGCGCACGGTACTGTTGGCACTGTTATTTTTACAGACCTCGTATCTTACTTTACGTCGTGGCGAGCGGCCGATTGTATTGCTCGATGATCTCTATTCCGAGCTTGATCAGGCACACTGTGCTCGCGTAACGGAGGCCATGGCCGGGCACCAGGTCTTTTTAACTGCGACCGAAGTGCCGAGCAACTTACAGACCCAAAATGTGGTCGTATGGCAGGTGGAGCTAGGAAAAATAGCTAGAGAGGGGAAGGTCGAAATGAGAAACTAAAGAGGCGATGGTTGTTTTGCAGATATACTGAAACACGCATTTTTGTTACTATAGGTTCTGTTTTATGGATGAGCGCAGCCACCTGCACGACGGCGAAGAATTACTCTATGCCACCCGTTCCAGCGGGGCACATTTGTTGCACCTATTGATGCAGGCTGTGCCGGTAGGGATTGCTCTAGCGGCGTTATTTGCGACAGTGGTGTCTTTTTTACTGCAGGCTCTTGCTCCACTCTGGGTCATTATTGTGATTGCTGTACCATCGCTTATCTTGCCGCTCTATCTAAAGTGGCGGGTGTGGCAGCATGGCTTACTGCGGATCACGACTGATCGTATTGTGATTGAAAGCCCCGAGGGCTGGTGGCACCCGCATACGCGAACAGTTAAATGGAGCCAGTATCAGGAGTGCGAAACCGGCAAGGGGCATTTGCTCGGTACCTTGTTTGGAGCCAAGAGTTTGCAGATTCGTTTTGGCAGCGCCGATAGCCACGATATTCTGCATTATCCGTACGTGTACATGGCCGGAGATATTAAGCATTACTTAGATAAAATTGATCGTCAGGTGCGCATGCGCGACTTTTCGCAAATCCGGGCGTTTGTGCCGAAAAAGAAAGGTCAGAGGTATTAGGCTTTGATATTTCTTTTGGGCGATTTATTCCCTTTCTTTGTCAGGGCGACAAAGAAAGGGAGAAAGAAAACGCTCCGCCG